>NZ_JAPQLJ010000001.1:0-565 GCF_028982115.1 Wolbachia endosymbiont of Drosophila tsacasi
GGATGACAAGAAAAAGAGGTACTGGTATGACATTAAAGAGTAGGGATTGATGGTAAAGAGAAATACAGGTGTCATTCCAGTCTGGAATCTAGTTCTTATTGTACATTTACGTGATGTAGAGTTAAGTTTCCTGGATCCAAGTAGTCTGGGCACTGGGATGACATCATAGAGGCGCTGGCCCTGACAATCGTCATCCCGCAGCGGGATCTCTTGTTAGCGCCGCGGCGGTATGACGTAGGGCTACAGGTGTCATCCCAGTGCCCAGACACTGGGATCCAGCTTTCTTTACAAATTCACAAAAAGTGCTTCGTTTTATAACGCAAAACCCATGTTCACCAAACCCAATGCATTACTTGCAATTAAGTTTCCTGGATCTCAGTGTCAAGCACTGGGATGACACCATTTGTTGTAAACTCACTTTTGCTCTATGATTATCTTTTTAGATCACCTTGTCTACCTTATTCTGTCACTCCGCTGAACGGATACATTAAGGCCGAATCCCAGATTTTGCTTGCCTCCCATAGAGTTAAAGACAGAACAGTATCTTTTGGAATTATATCCCGTA
>NZ_JAPQLJ010000002.1:0-4505 GCF_028982115.1 Wolbachia endosymbiont of Drosophila tsacasi
GACTTATAAGCGCGTTTCAGCTTATATAGGTAAAAACCCAGAAATGTTGTGAAGACATAAGGTGCACATAGTGCAAAAAACTAAAAATAAGACGCCAACTACGTTGTTTTCTTGCTGTTTAATCTGCACAGATGAAGATAACTGAATACCTTCACTATCATGATAAGGGTGCTGGCGGAGGGTGTCAAGTAACTTTTTCGTTTCTACTGAATGACAGTTGTGGCTTGGGAGGTAGTGCAAGAAGTCTACTGATGGCTTTCAAAGCAGTTGAGCTTAATTATTAGAGTAGTAATGTTTATTTTTATATTGACTATTGAGGTTTATTGTTTTATAACTAAAAACTTAGTTATTTTAATGAGCTTGAGTTTATAACATATGCCTACGATAAATCAATTAATACGTAAAGGTAGATTAGGATTGACCCATAAGAAAAAGGTACCAGCTTTGGGAGAAAGCAACTCTCAAAGGAGAGGTGTTTGCACTAAGGTGTATACTACAACTCCTAGGAAGCCTAACTCAGCACTCCGTAAAGTAGCCAGAGTAAAAATTAGTGGGTATGGTGAAGTGACAGCTTATATACCTGGTGAAGGTCATAATTTACAAGAGCACTCTGTTGTTTTGATACGTGGTGGGCGGGTTAAAGATTTACCAGGTGTGCGTTATCACATAATAAGAGGTGCCCTTGATCTGCGTGGTGTGCAAAATCGAAAGAAAGCTCGTTCAAAATATGGTGTAAAGAAATCTGGTTAAAGTTTATGGCTCGTCGGAATAAAGTAAAAAAAAGAGAAACAAGTCCTGATTCGCGTTACGGCAGTATTTTGTTGATGCGTTTCATTAATACAATCATGAAATGTGGTAAAAAGTCTACTGCAGAAAAGATTGTCTATGACGCTTTGTCTTTAGCTGAAAAGAAAATAGGCGAAGGTGGGTTATCAATTTTTGAAACAGCGGTAGAAAATGTGACTCCTTCTATAGAAGTGCGTTCTCGACGCATTGGTGGTGCAACTTATCAAGTGCCTGTTGAAGTTCGACAAGATAGAGCTATTTCTTTAGCGTTAAGGTGGATTGCTAAAGCAACTTCTGCTGCTCGAA
Source organism: Wolbachia endosymbiont of Drosophila tsacasi (assembly GCF_028982115.1). NCBI lineage: Bacteria > Pseudomonadati > Pseudomonadota > Alphaproteobacteria > Rickettsiales > Anaplasmataceae > Wolbachia > Wolbachia endosymbiont of Drosophila tsacasi. The sequence goes on from NZ_JAPQLJ010000002.1 coordinate 1,093, forward strand.
AAAAGAGTGGAAAAACCACTGTTGATTGTTTGCAATCTGAAATACTGGATGCTTATAATAAACGCGGTGGTGCGTTTAAGATGTGCGAAGAAAAATATAAAATGGCTGAGGCTAATAAGGCATTTTCTCATCTTCGTTTTTAATGTTAGCTAATTAATTGTGATATGGAAATTGGGATATCTAAATACAGAAATATAGGAATAATGGCTCACATAGATGCTGGTAAGACTACCACAACAGAGCGTATTTTATTTTATACTGGCAAGCAAAATAGAATTGGTGAAGTGCACGATGGGGCAGCTTCTATGGATTGGATGGAGCAGGAAAAAGAGCGTGGTATTACAATCACATCTGCTGCAACAACATGTTTTTGGAATGATCATAGGGTCAATATAATAGACACTCCAGGTCACGTTGATTTCACTGTTGAAGTTGAGAGATCTTTAAGGGTTTTGGATGGTGCAGTTGCTGTATTTGATGGAGTTGCTGGAGTTGAACCTCAATCTGAAACAGTTTGGCGTCAAGCTGATAAATATAGCGTTCCTCGTATCTGCTTTGTTAATAAGATGGATAGAATAGGGGCAAATTTTTATCGATGTGTTGATATGATAAAGACGAAGCTTGGTGCAGCGCCTTTAGTCATTCAGTTGCCAATAGGAAGTGAGAAAGATTTCAAAGGTATAATTGATCTTATTTCTATGAAAGCCATTATATGGCAAGAAGAAACGTTGGGCGCTAAATTTTCTTATGAAGATATTCCTTCCGATTTGATTGACAAGGCTCAAGAATATCGAAATCTTTTATTAGATGCTGCAGCTGAGATGGATGATAAAGCGATGAATACTTACTTTGAGTCTAACGATCTGCCAGTGGATTTACTGAAAAAATGCGTGAGAAATGGGACCATTAAAGGAAAATTTGTTCCTGTATTATGTGGATCAGCTTTTAAAAATAAAGGCGTACAACCACTTTTAGATGGTGTGGTTGATTTTTTACCTTCTCCTATTGATGTTGATGTAATTGTTGGAACTGATCCTAAAGACTCAGAAAAGAAAATTGAGATCAAACCTTCAGAAAAAGAGAAATTCGTTGCTCTTGCGTTTAAAGTGATGACGGATAAGTTTGTAGGTAGCTTGACGTTTATTCGTATTTATTCCGGTAAGTTAAAATCTAAATCTGCTGTATTAAATGCAGGAAAAAATGAGACTGAAGGAATTGGCAGAATGCTGCTTATGCATGCAAATAACAGAGAAGATATAAACGAAGCTAAAGTTGGTGATATAGTTGCCTTAGTTGGATTAAAGAGAACAATTACTGGCGACACTTTATGTTCATCTGATTTTCCTATATTATTAGAGCGTATGGAATTTCCTGAACCTGTTATTGAAATTGCTGTGGAGCCTAAAACTACTTCAGATCAGGAAAAATTAGGTGTTGCTTTAAATAGATTGGTTGCAGAAGATCCTTCTTTAAGAATGTCAGTAAATGCGGAGAGTGGACAGACTATATTGAAAGGCATGGGTGAGCTGCATCTTGAGATTATTGTTGATAGAATGAAGCGCGAGTTTAACGTTGAAGCTAACGTCGGTGCGCCTCAAGTTGCATATCGTGAAACTATCACCAAATCTGTTGAAATTGATTACATTCATAAAAAACAATCTGGTGGTGCTGGCCAATTTGCAAAAGTAAAGATTATATTTGAACCTCTTGAGCCTGGTTCTGGGTTTCAATTTGAAAGTAAAATTGTAGGTGGTGCAATTCCAAAAGAATATATTCCTGGTGTAGAAAATGGTTTAGAGTTGATAAAAGAAGGAGGCATGATCTCTGGTTTTCCGGTTATTGATTTTAAGGCTACCCTTATTGATGGTGCTTTCCATGAAGTTGATTCTAGTCCATTAGCTTTTGAACTTGCTGCTAAAGGTGCGTTTAAAGAGATGGCAAATAAAGCTGGTCCAAAAATGTTAGAACCTATAATGAAAGTTGAAATCATTACGCCTGAAGAGTATATGGGCGATATCATGGGAGATGTAAATAGCAGAAGGGGGCAAGTTTCAAGTATGGAAACGCATAATAGTAGCACTATAATTCTTGCTTTCGTACCTCTTGCGAATATGTTTGGTTATATAAATGTTTTGCGTTCTATATCTCAGGGAAGAGCTCAGTATAGTATGCATTTTTCTTATTATGAACAAGTACCACAATATGTGGTTGATGAGTTAAAGTATAATTAAGGGTAATAATTATGACAGCAGTAGTGGAAGCATTTGGAAAGCCGCATGTAAATGTGGGAACAATAGGCCATGTGGATCATGGGAAGACAACGTTAACAGCGGCAATAACAAAGCATTATGGAAATTTTGTAGCGTACGATCAGATAGATAAAGCGCCAGAAGAAAGGAAGAGGGGGATAACGATAGCAACAGCGCATGTTGAGTATCAGACGGAAAAAAGGCATTATGCACACGTTGATTGTCCTGGACATGCTGACTATGTAAAGAACATGATAGTAGGTGCAGCACAGATGGATGCGGCAATATTGGTAGTGTCGGGGGTTGATGGGCCAATGCCACAAACGAGAGAGCATATATTGCTAGCGAAGCAGGTAGGTGTTGGATATATCGTGGTGTATATAAATAAAGCTGATGTTGCTGATGCTGATATGATAGATTTGGTAGAAATGGAAGTGAGGGAATTGCTGAATAAATACGGATTTCCAGGGAATGAAGTGCCTGTGGTAGTGGGGTCTGCATTGAAAGCGCTGGAGGATGACAGCAGCGAATATGGAAAGAAATCAATAGATAAATTGATGGGAAAGTTAGATGAATATGTGGCGGTCCCACCAAGGCCTGTGGATTTACCATTTCTATTGCCAATCGAGGATGTATTTTCGATATCGGGGCGAGGAACGGTGGTAACAGGAAGGATAGAGAAGGGGGAGATAAAGACGGGAGAAGAGATAGAGATAATAGGTCTGAAAGCGACGCAAAAGACGATATGCACAGGTGTAGAAATGTTTAAGAAGTTGCTGGATAAGGGGAGTGCAGGACTCAATGTAGGAATATTGCTCAGAGGAACAAAAAGAGAAGAAGTGGAGAGAGGGCAAGTATTAGCAAAACCGGGGACGATAACGCCGCATAGAAAGTTTAGGGCGGAGGTTTATATATTAAAGAAAGAAGAAGGAGGAAGGCATACACCATTTTTTGCAAATTACCAGCCACAGTTTTATTTAAGAACAACGGATGTAACTGGGAGCATAAAATTGCTAGATGGGAAGGAGATGGTAATGCCAGGAGATAATGTGAGTGTAGAAGTAGAATTGCAAGTACCGATAGCAATGGATAAGGGATTGCGTTTTGCGATAAGAGAAGGCGGTAGAACTGTTGGTTCTGGTGTTGTTTCTGAGATTTTGGAGT
>NZ_JAPQLJ010000003.1:0-18364 GCF_028982115.1 Wolbachia endosymbiont of Drosophila tsacasi
TGGAATGACAAGTTCGCGGCGGCATCCTCGTCATCCCGCCACGGTATCTCTAGATCCCGCTAACAAGTAGCGGGATGACGGTTGTCGTTTAGTTACAAACATTAAGAAACTTACCAAACAAAAAAAAGGCAAAAGAAACCCCGTGTTAGCTAGTTGTCACTCTCTAATCCTGCAAATTGGCGTACTATACTGTCTTAAACGACTTATAAGCGCGTTTCAGCTTGTGTAGGTAAAAACCTAGAAATATTGTGAAGACATAAGGTGCACATAGTGCAAAAAATTAAAAATAAGACGCCAACTACGTTGTTTTCTTGCTGTTTAATCTGCACAGATGAAGATAACTGAATACCTTCACTATCATGATAAGGGGGCTGGCGGGGTTTGTCAAGTAAGTTTTTTTGTTTCTGCGGACTACCTGCTAACCGATAGCTAACATTAACTACCAATATCGTATCTGAAGAAGCTCCCTGGCCATTCTAAAAAATTTAATGCTGAGTACACCTTACTTTTGGCTTCCTCTATAGTGCTCCCTTCTGCTACTATATTTAGCACTCTTCCGCCATCTGAAACCCAATTACCACTCTCATCTAATTTAGTACCAGCGTGAAATACCAATATACCAGGAATGCTTTCAATTTTATCTAATCCCTTAATTACTTCTCCCTTTTGATAATCACCAGGATAGCCTTTACTTGCAACAACTACACAAACTGTAGATTTGTTGTTAAGTTCCACCATTTTGACATCTAACTTTCCTTCTGCAGCTGACAACATCAATTTTAATAAATCGCAATTTGAATCAAATCTAGGTAATATAGATTGCGTTTCTGGATCACCAAATCTAACATTATACTCGAGAAGTTTTGGGCCATCTCTGCAAATCATTAAACCAGCAAAGAGTACTCCCTTATAAGGCGTACCCATGTTAACCAATGCTTGAGCTGTAGGGTGTATCATTTTTTGGATGATTTTTTGCTCCATGTCCTTACTTATAATTGAAGGTGATGAGTACGATCCCATACCCCCAGTATTTTGGCCTTCATTATTTTCATTCACTCTCTTATAATCTTTTGCGCACCCAAGAGTTACTACTTTCAGTCCATCAACAAGAGCAAAAAAGCTTACTTCTTCTCCAATTAAAAATTCTTCTATGATTATTTCTTCACCTGATTCACCAAATTCTTTCTCCACTAGCATTGAATCTATTGCTGAAAAAGCTTCGTTTTCTGTGTAACATATCATCACGCCTTTCCCTGCCGCAATTCCATTTGCTTTCACTACAAGTGGAAACTTTATTTTATTGCTACGTACAAAATCTTTAGCTAATCCTTCATCAACAAAACACTCGTACTTGGCAGTTGGTATGCCATATCGCTTGCATAGTCCTTTGGTGAAAGACTTTGATCCCTCAAGTTTTGCAGTTGCTTGACTCGGAGCAAAAACATTTATTCCCTCTGCAACTAAATCATCAGCAAGCCCATCAATTATTGGTTGTTCTGGACCAATAACAACCAACTCTATATTTTTTCTCTTGCAAAATTGTGTAACATCCACTGAATTTTGAATATTTACATCCACAAGAGTCCCAAGATCTTTCATAGCTTGGCGACCAGGAGTTACATATAACTCAGTCAAGATAGGAGATTTTTTTAGAGCCCAAAGTAGAGCGTGCTCACGTCCACCAGAACCTATAACCAGAACCTTCATCTTTATTTCCTCGCTTTTCTATATGTCAAAATTATTATTTGCTTATAACAGTATCATTACTCATGTATTTTTGCAACACGTTTGGTATTGCAATCGACCCGTCAGAATTTTGATAATTCTCTATTATGGCAACAATCGTTCTTCCTATAGCTAAAGCTGAGCCGTTTAAAGTGTGAACATATTTTTTTATCTTTTTATCAGCTTCTGAAGAGTATTTAGCATTCATCCTTCTTGCTTGAAATGCACCACAATTTGAGCAGCTTGATATTTCTCTATATTTATTTTGCTCAGGTAACCATACCTCTATGTCATAAGTCCTTTGTGCAGCAAAACCCATATCACCACTACACAGTAGCATTACTCTATACGGTAATTCTAGTTTTTTTAATATCTCTTCAACAACACTCGTCATGCGCTCAAGTTCATCATTTGATAGGTCTTCAGTTGTAATACTCACCAATTCCACTTTACCAAATTGGTGTTGCCTTATCATGCCTCTCGTGTCTCGCCCTGCGCTGCCTGCTTCTTTACGAAAACACTCTGAATACGCAGTAAAACGAATAGGCAGTTCTTTTTCCTCTACTATTTTATCAGCAACCAAATTTGTTAAAAACACTTCACTTGTGGGAATCAACCTCAATTTGTCGGTAGTTAAATACGAATCGTCAGAAAATTTCGGTAGCTGACCAACATTATACATAGCTTCGTTTTTCACCAAAGCTGGGTGGTACACTTCAGTATAGCCAAATTCATTAACATGCATTTCAAGCATAAAATTTATTAATGCTCGGCCAAGCCTAGCTAACTGTCCTTTTAATATCGCAAATCTTGATCCGGAAATTTTTGCCGCTTGTTCGAAGTCCATTAAACCTAATTTTTCTCCGAGTTCATAATGAGATTCTGGTACAAAATCAAACTGTCTTTTTCCTCCGTATCTTCTCACCTCTAAATTAGAGTTCTCATCTGCGCCTATTGGCACATCTTGCGCAGGAATATTCGGCAAATTAGATAAAACATTCACTAACTTATCCTTTTCTGCTTGTTCCTTTAAACTAATTGCCTCTATCTCATTCGTGATATCTTTTGACAACTCTATTTGCTCTTCACAAGGGCTCTTGCTCATTTTAAGCTTCTTTATTTCCTCTGTGATTTCATTACGCTGCCTATTTAAATCTTGCAATTTAGTGGTTAATGATCTTTTCTCGTGATCAATTTCTAATATCTCTTCCGCAGTAAATTCTCTAATTCCCCTGCTTTTCATTGCCTTTTCAAATCCTTCAGGGTTTTTGTGTATATATTCTATATCATGCATATATTGTGCTATTACTAACATTGTTACTGTACTTCAAAAGCTCTTAATATTCAATATTTTCTCATATTACTAAAATTATTATGTTTGATTTTATTGCTAGAATTTGTTAAAATTTAATTAACTTAGCGTTCATAGGATGTAGTATGTCAGGCATCACAAAAAAATATAATCAATTTAAAAAGAGCACTTACTTTGCTAGTGGAAAATTTGTTATCAGCGCTACTTGTATACTCCTAGTAGCCACACTCGCTGCTGGCTGCTTGGGGTTGATAATAGGATTCCCTCTATTGATCTTTCCACTTGCTATGCTCATCTCTAACCCCGTAGTTTGGGTTTTAATGGGAATAGTGCTTACAGTGACATACAAAATAGTCGTTGAGCCTTTATTTTACTTAGCTAAGGGTTATATTAATGGGAAAAGAGCAGGTCAAGGTGAGCAAAAAACTCAAGATGGAGATAGTGGTATTGTACCAGGCAGTGAACCCGATTCAAGGAACAGTAGTTGTAGAAGCTCTTTGGATAGTGGTTTGGGTGGTAAAGAGTTTCATGAAAATTTGGACACTCTTGTGCATCAGACAAATAGAGAGAATTACGCTTACTGGTTGCAGCAACATGATATTGCTCATATTGCAAGAATTAAATATAAGTATTCAGAAGGTTTTACGGATGGTGTATTCTTCTGTATCCTTGGTAATCTTGAAACCTCGAGTGAAAGGTTGAGAGAATATAAAAATAAAGCAGAACGAGAGAGCTCGAAAAGGATATTTACTTCAGTTATTAATTTGTGTGGTAATCATTGGGTAACGCTAGTTGTTGCATACAGCTTAGATAATAAACAATTTAGAGCTTATTATTGTGATTCTTTTAGTGCTGATTTACCAAGTCCTGGTAGTCAACGTAAGAAAGTAGAACTTGCAAATGAAATTAAAGAATTGGTCACACCTCTTACTGATCAAGCTAGTGAGTTAAATGCGCAAGGAAAAAAAGAAATGAGTAAAGATGTCAAAGAGACAGCACAAACGTGTCGGAACAAGAAAAATGAATTAATTAATGTCCCAATAAATACTGATAATATAGTGAGCGCACTGGAAGCAGTTTTGGAAATAGAGAACTGTAATATAAGAAGCTCCGGAACCAAACAACAAAGCGATGGACATAATTGTGGAATATTTGCATTGGAAAACGCTCATAGGATTACGCAAATGCTCAACAAAGGTAAATCATTTGATGAAATTGACAAAGAGTTATCAGAATATAAATTTGATTTGAATGGGAAAAGAAGAGAGTTTACAAAAGCGCTTATGGAAGATAAAAAATGGAAGGAAGATCTAGAGAGTGGGTTTTTATGTGAGCTTCCGCCAAGGACGAAGACATCTTCTACTTCAGAGGTGCAGCATGTAGTTCACAATGAAGAATTATCATTAACCTCATGCCCCTGCAAATAGGAAGTTTGACGATTGATTCTCCAGTAATCTTGGCGCCAATGTCTGGAGTGACTGATTATCCGTTTAGAAGTATTGTGAAGAAACTTGGTGCAAGTTTGTTAGTCTCAGAAATGATTGCAAGCAGAGCCATGATCATGCAAACTCGCCAGAGTCTACAAAAAGCAAAAGTTGATGAGCTAACTGCTGTTCAGCTTGCTGGATGCGAGCCGGATGTAATGGCAGAGGCTGCAAAACTAAATGAGGATATGGGTGCAAAAATAATAGATATAAATTTCGGTTGTCCTGTTAAAAAAGTTGTAAACGGTTATGCAGGATCAGCGCTAATGCGCGATGAAAAAAAGGCTGCTGAGATAATTGAAGCTGTAGTCAAAGCAGTGAATGTGCCAGTTACGGTGAAAATGCGCACTGGATGGAACGATGAAAATCGCAATGCACCGAGACTTGCGAAAATTGCCGAGGATTTAGGAGCAAAAATGATTATTGTGCATGGAAGGACAAGAGCACAGCTCTATAACGGTCAAGCAGATTGGAAATTCGTTAGAAATGTTAAAGAACAAGTGAAAATTCCAGTTATAGTAAATGGCGATATTAGAAACTTGAGTGATATTCAAAGTGCTCTTAAAGAATCCGGAGCAGACGGAGTGATGATAGGTCGTGGTGCTTACGGTAAACCTTGGCTGATTAATCAAGCAATGAATTTTCTGAATGGAAGCGAAACTTCTGAGCCAACAGCTTCAGAGAGATTAAGCATCATACTCGAGCATTACGACAATATTCTTGAGTACTATGGAAATGACACAGGAATAAAGATGGCCCGCAAACACATAGGTTGGTACAGTAGCGGGCTTCAAAGCTCATCTGAATTTCGTATGAGAGTAAATAACATGACAGATAGCACAGAAGTGAAAGAAAATATTATTGGCTTTTTTGGTCAAGAGACACACTAGCTGTACTCAATTCGACTGATCATAATGTGATGCTACCACGTTTTCTTCCTCACCAGAGTGTAAATGACAACCATTATCCATCAACCATTTTTCGTCATAAGTTTCAACATCAAAATATTTTTCATATTTATCTACATTATCACAAAGTGAAAGTGCTCTGATCTTATTCATGATCAAACCTGTACCAGCAGGAATTAATCTTCCTACTATAACATTTTCTTTTAATCCACTTAAAGGATCGCTCTTCCCGCAGAATGCTGCTTCTGTAAGTACTTTTGTTGTCTCTTGGAAAGAGGCAGCAGAAATAAAGGAGCTAGTTTCAAGACTTGCCCTAGTAATCCCCTGCAGAATAGGAAGATAATGAGCAGGCCGTTTGCCAGAGTTACTCATAGCATCATTTTCCCTATCAACTTCCAGCTTGTCAATGCTTTCGCCAACCAAGTACATAGTATCACCAGGATCAGTAATTTCCACTTTTTGTAGCATTTGTTTTAAGATCACCTCTAAATGCTTGTTATCTATACGAACACCCTGCAATCTATAAACTTGCTGTATTTCAGAAATCATATAGTGCGCTAAAGCTTCTAACCCAAGCACACGTAAAATATCATGGAGATCAGGGTCACCATCCATCAATAGATCACCTTTACGTACAAAATCACCTTCATTGACTATTACATGCTTACTTCTTGATACCAAATATTCAACTGGAGAAATTTGTTCATCTACAGGTTTAATTAATATACTGCGTTTTCCTCTACGGTCTTTTTCAGAAAACGCTACATAGCCATCTATCTCACTAACAATAGCATGCTCTTTAGAACGACGTGCTTCAAATAACTCTATAACCCTCGGTAAACCACCAGTAATATCACGAGTTTTAACTGACTCTCTTGGTGTTCTTGTAATAACATCACCTGCATGAACCTTCTGCCCATTTTGTACATTGAGCACTGCACCAATTGGTATAAAATAACATGCTTCAACGCCACTTGCGAGTGTCATTACTTCACCATTATCGTCAAGCAGCACAATACGAGGACGTAAACTAGCTCTACCAGAATGCAATTTCCAGTCTTTTACTACTTTGCTTGATATTCCTGTAGATTCATCCATCACTTCAGTGATCGAAATTCCATCTTTTAAGTCCTGATAAGACACTATACCAGTCTTCTCCGTGATAATAGGCAATGTATAAGGATCCCATTCCGCAACTTTATCGCCAAATTTTACTGACCCACTCTCATCCACATAAAGCTTAGCACCGTAAGGTACACTATGCTTCAACTTCTCACTACCAAGGCTATCAACCAACACGACTTCACAGGAACGGCTTATCACAATTTTATTTCCGTTTCTATCTATAATTATATTACTATTGTTTAACTTTATTTTAGCACTAATAGAAGCTATAATATTTGAGGATTCAACGCCTCTAGTCATTACCCCACCTATATGGAAAGTACGCATCGTTAACTGAGTACCTGGCTCTCCAACAGATTGAGCAGCTATAACACCAACTGCTTCACCTATTGAAACAATTTTACCAGTTGCAAGGTCTCTTCCATAACACAAAGAACACACACCAGGACTTATTTCACAAGTTAAAGGCGATCTAATTTTTACAGCATCAAGACCTGCAATGCTGATTTGCTTTACTTTATCCTCATCAATTAATTCCCCTGCTTTTACTAATAATTCTTTTGTCACTAGGTTATATATACCATTTGCAGATGTTCTACCCAGCACAACACTCTCTAGAGATGCAACTATAGTACTTCCTTCAACTGTAGCTCTCACAACAAGACCATTTTTTGTTTTACAGTCATGCTTTGTAACTATGCAATTTTGAGACACATCAACTAAACGACGAGTTAAGTATCCAGAGTTTGCAGTTTTAAGCGCAGTGTCAGCTAAACCTTTACGCGCACCATGAGTAGAATTAAAGTATTCAAATACGTTCAATCCTTCACGAAAATTAGAAATTATAGGTGTTTCTATAATCTCACCAGAAGGTTTGGTCATGAGCCCTCGCATTCCTGCTAGCTGTTTCATCTGTGAAGTAGAACCCCTTGCACCAGAGTTAACCATCATATACACTGAGTTGTACTTATTATTTCCATCATATATAGATATTGCTTTTAACATATCATTAGCTATCATATCCGTACACTTAGACCATTCATCTATAACCTTGTTATACCTCTCACTTCTAGTTATTAGCCCATCTTGATATTGCATAGAGAATTTCTTAATTTCACCCCTCGCGTGATCAACATGTGTAGCTTTAGTTTCAGGTATAACCATATCACAACGACCAAAAGAAACACCAGAAAATGTGGCATACTCAAAGCCAAGTACCATTAGTTTATCAGAAAATGCCACTGTAGCACTTTGACCACAGTTACGATATACTAAATCAACTATACCAGTTATTTCCTTGACTGTTAATATCTGATTTATTAGATCGAAGCCTAGATTCTCATGCTTAGGAAAAATTTGCCATAATATTAAACGGCCGGGAGTTGTACAAACAGTTTTATAGTGAGTTTCACCGCTGCTATTAATATACTCCATCCTATACTTTATACTAGAATGAATATGTAAAGTACCATCACTCAAAGAATGCTCAACTTCACAAAAAGCACCAAAAGATGGTAAATTGTCTTCCTTAGGTTCTTGTAAAGTCAGATAATATATGCCAAGTACTATATCTTTACTAGGAACTATAATCGGTCTGCCATTAGAAGGACTTAAAACGTTATTAGTGGACATCATTAACACCCTAGCTTCAAGCTGAGCTTCCAATGAAATTGGCACATGCACTGCCATTTGGTCACCATCAAAATCAGCATTAAACGCCGTACAAACAAGCGGATGAAGCTGTATTGCTTTGCCTTCAATAAGGATTGGTTCAAAAGCCTGAATACCAAGTCTATGTAGCGTAGGAGCTCTATTCAACAAAACAGGATGCTCTTTTATTACCTCTTCAAGCATATCCCAAACTTCTGGTTTTTCTGCTCTTATCAACTTACTAGCAAACTTAATAGTTGGAGCCATACCATACATCTTAAGCTTTGAGTAAACAAAAGGTTTGAATAGTTCAAGAGCCATTCTTTTTGGTAATCCACACTGATTTAGTTTCAAAGTTGGACCAACAACTATTACAGAACGTCCAGAGTAGTCTACTCTTTTTCCTAAGAGGTTCTGGCGAAAACGACCCTGTTTTCCTTTTAACATATCACTAATGGACTTTTTATATCCAACAGCACCAGCTTTGTTTACCAAAGTATTACGACGACTATTATCAAAAAGAGAATCAACTGCTTCTTGTAACATCCTTTTTTCATTACGAATCATAATCTCAGGAGGATTTAAGCTCAACAATTTCCTCAACCTGTTATTTCTATTAATAATAGTCCTATAATGATGATTCAGATCAGAAACTGCAGGACGACCACTTTCAAGCGATACCAAAGGACGCAAATCAGGTGGTAAAATAGGTATAGTTGTAAGTATCATCCACTCAGGCCTATTTCCAGATTTAATGAAATTTTCAATAATACGCAATCTCTTTATAATTTTCTTTCTTCTTATCTCAGAAGCAACAGACTCTAATTCTAGTCTTAAATCCTTCCTAATTTCATGTAAATCAAGGCGCGTTAGCAACTCTCTTATAGCTTCAACACCTTGCATAGCTACAAAACTATCGATCCCATAGCTATCTTTAGCTTCATTATAAGCTTTTTCACTCATAATCTCACTTTTTTCAAAAGGCGAAACAAGAGGATCTATCACGATATAATTATCGCTATATAAAATATTCTCAATATCTCTGAGAGACATATCCAATAATGCTCCAATTCTTGAAGGAAGCGATTTCAAAAACCATATATGAGCAACAGGAGATGCAAGCTCTATATGACCCATCCTTTCTCTTCTTACTTTAGAAGATGTAACTTCTACTCCGCATTTTTCACATATGCGACCTCTGTGTCTTCTTTTTTTGTATTTTCCACATAAACATTCATCGTCATTGACAGGGCCAAAAACCTTAGGGCAAAATAACCCACCTTTCTCAACTTTGAACGTACGATAATTTGCAGTTGAAACATCTTCTATCTCACCACAAGATATACGCTTAATACTTTCAGGGCTAGCAATCGATATGCTAACCTCATTAAAAGGTTGTGCAATGTTAGTGTGAGATATATCTTCAATCACTACATCATTTTGCTTTAAATCTACATTTAAACATAAAGAACGTAGTTCTTTTATCATCACATTAAAGGATTCAGGAATTCCACATTCAAAATTACTGTCACCTTTTATTATCGATTCGTAAATCTTAACTCTACCATTAATATCATCAGACTTCACAGTTAACATTTCCTGCAAAGTATAAGCAGCACCATAGGCTTGTAATGCCCAACATTCCATTTCACCAAAACGCTGACCACCAAAATGAGATTTTCCTCCTAGAGGTTGTTGAGTAACCAAACTATAAGGTCCTACTGAACGCGCATGAATTTTGCCATCAACCAAGTGATGCAACTTAAGCATGTACATGTAACCAACTGTAACCTTGCGGTCGAATTTTTCACCACTGCAACCGTCATATAATACAGCTTGTCCAGAGTTATCCAAACCAGCAAGTTCAAATAATTTTGCTATTTGTTCATCTTTTGGACCCTCAAATACAGGTGCAGCAACAGGAACGCCATCACGTAATTTACGTGCAAATTCAATGAGATTATTATCACTAATATTACGAATATCATTACAGATAGATACGTTACTACCATAGCTATAAACCTCAATCAGGAAATCACGTAAATTGCTGTATGAACTTTTACAAGAGTTCAAATAGTTCTCTACTAACGCATTCAACTCGTCATTTAGTGCATTCTTATTAGGTGTATTTAAAACAGAAGCCATTATTTCATCATCATCAATATTTTCAATTTTTTTGTTGTCAAGGTATGCTACTGCAAATTGTGTAAAATTATCATCGTTAAGGGACCTAATTCCCTTGCAAAAAGCACTTTTGATTTTATTGATCTCATCGAGAATATTACTTACCCTTTCTCCTAATTTTCTACAAGCCCAACCTACATGCGTTTCCAGTATTTGCCCTACATTCATTCGTGAAGGAACACCAAGAGGGTTAAGAATAATATCAACAGGAGTACCATCTTCCAAATAAGGCATATCTTCCACTGGCACAACTCGAGAGATCACACCTTTATTCCCATGTCTACCAGCCATTTTATCTCCTGGTTGCAGACTATGTTTCACAGCAATGAAAACTTTTACTGACATCGACACACCTTGAGGCAGGTCATAACCTTCATGTAATTTTTCTACTTTTCGCTTAAACTGTGCTATTGCATGTGATACTTTCTCATCAAAATCTTTTTTTAAGCTCTTAACTTGCTCAGAAATGGATTGGTTTTTTAATCCTATACCCCACCATTGCTCACGTTCAATAGAGTCAAAATTTTCTCGATCTTGAGAACCAGAATTAATAAGAAGTTTCTTCAGTTCATCATAGAAATATTCACTAGTAACATTGATTATATAATCTCGCTCTTCCTCAAAGTCATTTACCTCTTTTTGTTTGATGAGTAATGCCCTTTCATTTTCTTCAACCCTCCTGCGTGTAAAGACTTGTACATCAATTACTGTCCCTTCAACATCTGGAGATGTATATAAAGAGGAGTCCGCACAATCGAATGACTTTTCACCAAAAATTGTCATTAACAATTTCGTTTCAGGAGGCAATGAAAGAGAAGGTTTAGGTGTAACTTTACCTACCAGAATATAGCCTGGACCAACTCTTGTACCAATTTTCACTATACCACTATCATCCAAGTGATATAGATTTTCTTCATTAACACCAGGTATAGCACGAGTTATTTTTTCTGATCCTAAAGGGGTATCATGTACAACACAGTCAAATTCTTCTATATGAATAGAAGTAAAGAGATCTTTTTTAACAACTTCACTAGAAATAATAATAGAGTCTTCAAAATTATAACCTTGCCAAGACATAAAAGCGACTAGCAAATTTTTACCAAGCGCCAACTCACCACTGTTAATTGCAGGACCATCAGCTATTACATCACCCTTTTTAACATAATTACCTACGCACACTAGCGGTCTTTGATTAATACAAGTATTATGGTTAGAACGCTGAAATTTCCTTAGATGATAAATATCTACGTCCAAGTAGTTAACCCTTTCTTTATCAAAAGCACGTATAACTATAGAGTTACTATCAGAACTATCAACTATGCCATCGCGTTTTGCTAAAACTACAGCACCAGAGCCAGAAGCTACAAAAGATTCCATACCAGTAGCAACCAGAGGAGCGGTAGGCTTCAATAAAGGTACGGCCTGACGTTGCATATTTGAGCCCATTAATGCTCTATTAGCATCATCATTTTCTAAAAATGGAATCAAGGAAGCCGCAACTGATATTACCTGCTTAGGAGATACGTCAATGTAACTCACCTGATCACTACTTACCATAATGAAACTACCAGCATATCTACAGTATAGCATATCATCAACAAAGCAATTATTTTCATCGAGCTTTGCGCTGGTATCAGCTATATAATATAAACCTTCATCTATGGCAGACAGATACTCAATTTGATCAGTAACAACCCTATTAACTACTTTTCTATAAGGACTTTCAATGAAACCATATTTATTAATACGCGCGTATATAGCTAAACTGTTGATTAACCCTATATTTTGCCCTTCAGGAGTCTCAATAGGGCAAATTCTTCCATAATGAGTTGGATGAACATCACGCACTTCAAATCCTGCCCTTTCTCTTGTTAAACCGCCAGGACCTAACGCGGACAACCTTCTTTTATGTGTTATTTCAGATAACGGATTAGTCTGATCCATAAATTGAGATAATTGAGAAGAATTGAAAAAATCTCTTAAGACATTAGTTAACACTTTTGGATTAATAAAATCAGATGGAGAAACTTTATCTAAACTAGAAGTGGACATAGAATCAACTATTGCGCGTTCCAATTTCAACAACCCAGTTCTAAATTGATTTTCTATAAACTCTCCAACTGATCTTACTCTTCTGTTTCCTAAATGATCAATATCATCTACAGATCCTTGACCGTCACGTAACAATACTATTTTTTTTACAATTCCAATAATATCTTCATACGTTAAAACAGTTAAATCCTCATCATAATTTAATCCAAGGTAAGAGTTAAGCTTCAACCTACCAATGTTAGACAAATCATAATATTCCGGACTGAAGAAAAGATTACGGAAAAACTCCTCTACTATCTCTAAAACAGGAACTTCACCAGGACGCAAAACTCTATATATTTCATATAGCGCATCCTGATAAGACATGTTTTCGTCTAAGAAAAGCGTATTTAATATATAAGGTCCAACAGATACATTATCTATGTTCAATACTGATATTTCATCCACAGACAATAACTCAAGCTTCTTTATGTCTTCCAGCTTTATAGATTCACCAGCAGATAAAATTTTCGTAGAGCTAGCACTATCCATTAAATCTTCTGCCAGGAATAAACCACATATAGAATTAAAAGGAACCAGATACTCTTTCAATTCATTGTCATATAGCTTTTTAGCTAGTCTTGAGGTAATGCGAACGTTAGCTTTAAGCAGCACATTACCTTCAATATCCATTAAGTCGAAAGGCAACCTCACTCCTTTAAATTTATCAGGAACAAAAGGCACTTTCCAATCATCTTTATGTTTTACATACTTTATTTTCTCATAAAATCTATCGAGTATATCATTATTTGATAGACCTAACGCCTTTAACAAAACTGAGATTGGCAATTTTCTTTTTCTATCAACACGAAAATACAAATGGTCTTTAACATCAAATTCAATATCAAGCCAAGAACCCCTATAAGGAATAATTCTAGCAGAATAGATCAATTTACCAGAATTGTAAGTTTTTCCCTTATCGCTATCAAAAAATACACCAGGAGACCTATGCATTTGTGAGACAATAACTTTTTCTACACCATTAATGATGAAAGTACCCTTATCAGTCATCATAGGCAACCCACAAAAGTGGACTTCCTGCTCTTCTATAGATTTTACAACAGTTGCAAGTTTGGAATGATCTCCACTCTCTTTAATCGATTTATATTTATCAAGAGAAATACCATCCTGCATAACAACAAGACGTATAGAAGCAATAACCTGAGCAGAAAAAGTTATACCACGCTTTATACACTCAGATTCATCATACTTAGGATCATCTACCCTACAACTTATAAACTCAATAGTAGCCCTACGCAAAGGATCATTTATTGGAAAGATTGTATGAAAGATAACTTCAAGTCTTTCATTACCCTTATTCTTAGGAGCAAATGAATCATACGATTCTTTTTGAACCTTAACCAAATCCAATAAAGAATCTTTTAAATCAATCGACCTAGAATAAGAAACTCTAGGAACAAAAGCACCAGAAGCGTACATATAAGAAGAATCAACCATTAAAATACCCCAAACTAATTAAAAGAGCTATATCAATATAAAATTAATACATTAAATATTATTCAAGCTCCACTTTAGTTGCTCCTGCTTCAATAAGTTTTTGCTTGATTTTTTCTGCTTCGTCTTTAGGAACATTAGCAGTTAAATCTTTAGGTAAAGATTCAACTAACTCTTTTGCTTCTTTTAAACCCAATGTAGAATTAACTTCTCTCACAGCTTTAATAACTCCTATTTTTTTACTCGCATCAATTTCTTTAATCACAACTTTATACTCAGCTTTTTCTTGAGTAGCAGGAGCAGCAGCATTATCACTAATAGGTGCCCCAGCACCAACAGCCCCACCAAAAAAAGAACCAGCAGGCAACCCTATTTTCTCTTCTAGAACTTTTACAAGTTCAGAAGCCTCTAATAGGTTTAAAGATAATATTTTATTAACCAAATCACTTGTTACATTACTCATAATTACCACCTTACTTAACAACAAATTTATTTTTTAGAACTATAATAATCCAAAACTCTCATAAGCCTCATAGAAGATGAATTAATAGACAACGCCAATCGAGCAGGAATATCATAAGATATTAAACGCATAATTTTAACACGCAATTCATCCAGAGAAGGCAACTTAGCCAGTTTATTAACATCTTCCACTGTTAACAATTCATTTATATGAGCCGCGCAAATCACAGACATTTTTTCTTTGTTAGCATTAATAAAATCAACTATTAACTTTGCAGCTTCTACTATGCCACTAGAGTATATAATAGCAACAGAACCAGAAAATTTACCTGATAAATAAGAAAATTTACCAGTCCTTTCCAAAGCCAAGCGCGCTAGAGTGTTTTTAACTACTAATACCCCACCTGCTATAGACCTCAGACTATTCCTCAGAGTTAATGAATCATTAGCATTTATAGATTTAAAATTTACTAATATCAAGAAATCATTATTTACAAATACGTTTATTGTGCTCTGTATAAATTCATCCTTATTTTTACGCTTCACGGTATCACTCCCTTAAATTATATCTTCCACTTTGCTTATCTTATAAGCTTCACCCATGGTTGAATTTAAAAAAACACCCTTAAAGTAAATTCCTTTCGCAGAAATAGGTTTATTATCTTTAATTACTTTAAGAAAGGCTTTTAAATTTTCTAGCAAGTCATCAATATCAAATTTAATATTTCCTAATTTGCCATGAATAACACCATTTTTATCTGTTCTAAATTTTATCTGACCAGACTTAATGGTTTTAATAGCTTCTGCAATGTTAGAAGTCACAGTACCAAATTTAGGGTTAGGCATCAGCCCTTTAGCACCCAATACTTTTGCAATAGGAGTGATTTTTGCCATAAAATCAGGAGTAGTAATGCACCAATCAACATCTAATTTTCTACCTTTTTTTATTTCTTCAACTAAATCCTCTCCTCCTGCAATATCAGCACCAGCTTTTTCAGCTTCTAATAAATGTTTATCTTGAGCAAAAACAGCTACTTTAATATTCTTCCCGATACCTTTAGGCAAAACTACTGTACCACGCACCTGCTCTTCAGATTTACGTGAATCTACGCCTAAATTGACTGCAATATCAACTGATTCATTAAATTTTGCTGAAGCAGACTCAATAATCTTCTTCAAACACTGCTTAGGATTATCATTATATGTATTCATTTACCTAACCTTCCACAACTTCTATACCCATAGATTTTGCAGTGCCTACAACCATTTTCACTGCTGAATCTTCATTATCTACTTTCATATCAACCATCTTGCACTTTGCCACTTTAATTATAGCAGACATAGGTAATTTAGCCACTAATTCTTTACCAGGATTACCAGAACCTTTACTTAATTTAGCCTCCTGCTTAAGTAAACAAGCCACAGGTGGACCGCTGACAGTAAAATCATGAGAGCGATCATCCTTTATGGAAATTCGCACTGTTACTAAATCGCCTACTTTATAATTAGCGTTAGCAGCGTTAGTAACTTTATTAAAAGCTTCACAAAACTTAGGAACAGGTATACCACGTGGACCAAGTACTGAAGCAATTTTCGGTCCTGGAATTGCTTTCCCAGCTTCCATAAGTAAGTTAATCTTAGCAACTATAACACTCATAATTAATCCTCTATTTTCTCTATTTGAGCCAGATCAAGCTCTATTATTGTCGGCTTACCTAAAATTGATACTTCCACATTAATAATTTTTTTCTCATCGTTTACCATATTTACCTTACCAGTAAAATTTTGAAAAAGACCATCATTAATTTTCACTTTTTCACCTTTTTCATAACCATAACCTAATTTCTTTGTCTCTTGAGCATTATAAAGTGCATTACACATTGAGTGAATCTCATCGTCCAAAATCACCTTTGGAATATTACCATTTTTCAAAAACCCATAAACCTTAAGAGATTTTGGTATATTATTGATAAAATTCAATACTTCATCGCATAAATTCACGTATAAAAAGACATAACCAGGAAAGCATTTCCTTCGTGTAGCAATTTTCTTAGATTTCAACTCTACTTCACTTAGCTCTTCATATGGAATGAAAACTTCCTTAAAGTAACCATTAACACTCAATCTCATAGAATTTTCCAATATATGTTGGCGCACTTTCTCTTCACAATTGGAAGCAACTCTCAAGATATACCATTTATATCTATTAAATTCTTTACACTTTAAACTTATCTCATCATCTGAAATCATCTCAAAATCACCAGATTCACCACTGCAGAATCCAGGCGTTTGATTCAAAATATTTTTGCTTTCATCACATAGATGCATATATACATACACTTCACATAACTCTTTTATATCAGACTTTGAATTACATACCGTTTGATAAGGAATAAACACTTCCTTAAAATAAACAGCATTACTTACCAATTCACGTATATTTTGCTCATATCCATAATCAACTCTAATGATATACCATTTATATTCACATTCCATAAATAATTCCAAATAAAGCCTTAATTACGTAAAGAGACATAAAATCCACAAAACAGAAGAAAATCGAAAAGCATAATATAACAATCATCACAACAAATAGAGATGACAACACCTCCTGTTTCTTTACCCAAGCAATTCTTCGTATTTCTTGCTTTATATCATAGAAAAAAACACACAAACTTTTTAACATTTTCACCACAACATTAATGCAGGAGCGATAGGAATTGAACCTACAACCTCTGGTTTTGGAGACCAGCGCTCTACCAATTGAGCTACACTCCTATAACTCAAACTCTCACTCCAAAATCTCAGAAACAACACCAGAACCAACAGTTCTACCGCCTTCTCTTATCGCAAAACGCAATCCCTTATCCATTGCTATCGGTACTTGCAATTCTACTTCTACACTCACATTATCTCCTGGCATTACCATCTCCTTCCCATCTAGCAATTTTATGCTCCCAGTTACATCCGTTGTTCTTAAATAAAACTGTGGCTGGTAATTTGCAAAAAATGGTGTATGCCTTCCTCCTTCTTCTTTCTTTAATATATAAACCTCCGCCCTAAACTTTCTATGCGGCGTTATCGTCCCCGGTTTTGCTAATACTTGCCCTCTCTCCACTTCTTCTCTTTTTGTTCCTCTGAGCAATATTCCTACATTGAGTCCTGCACTCCCCTTATCCAGCAACTTCTTAAACATTTCTACACCTGTGCATATCGTCTTTTGCGTCGCTTTCAGACCTATTATCTCTATCTCTTCTCCCGTCTTTATCTCCCCCTTCTCTATCCTTCCTGTTACCACCGTTCCTCGCCCCGATATCGAAAATACATCCTCGATTGGCAATAGAAATGGTAAATCCACAGGCCTTGGTGGGACCGCCACATATTCATCTAACTTTCCCATCAATTTATCTATTGATTTCTTTCCATATTCGCTGCTGTCATCCTCCAGCGCTTTCAATGCAGACCCCACTACCACAGGCACTTCATTCCCTGGAAATCCGTATTTATTCAGCAATTCCCTCACTTCCATTTCTACCAAATCTATCATATCAGCATCAGCAACATCAGCTTTATTTATATACACCACGATATATCCAACACCTACCTGCTTCGCTAGCAATATATGCTCTCTCGTTTGTGGCATTGGCCCATCAACCCCCGACACTACCAATATTGCCGCATCCATCTGTGCTGCACCTACTATCATGTTCTTTACATAGTCAGCATGTCCAGGACAATCAACGTGTGCATAATGCCTTTTTTCCGTCTGATACTCAACATGCGCTGTTGCTATCGTTATCCCCCTCTTCCTTTCTTCTGGCGCTTTATCTATCTGATCGTACGCTACAAAATTTCCATAATGCTTTGTTATTGCCGCTGTTAACGTTGTCTTCCCATGATCCACATGGCCTATTGTTCCCACATTTACATGCGGCTTTCCAAATGCTTCCACTACTGCTGTCATAATT
>NZ_JAPQLJ010000004.1:0-21147 GCF_028982115.1 Wolbachia endosymbiont of Drosophila tsacasi
AGACCTGCTGCGAAAAGGTATATACTAATTTCAGGGTGAATTAGGCTAAAATAGCAGCAGGCTAAAACCCATGCCTCAAATTCACCAAACCTTCAATAATATTAAATCTCATGTTATATTTTTTCTGAAAGTTACGGTAAACGTGCGACAAAATCTTGAATATTTTCAATTCTCGTATCTTATTTTCGACCCTCATCCTAAATGATGCCAACTCTCGGTTGTGCTCCTTTTGCTCCTCAGTTAGTGGCTTCTTTCGGTATTTTTTGTATGGTATCACAACGTTACTTTGCAATTTTTGCCATCCCTGATAGCCAGAATCGGCATGCTTTATACTGTCTGTAGGCAGCAATTTCTCCTGTTTTCTTATCCGAAAATCGTGAATTCTCCCACGGTGAGATCTTGAAACCGATAAAATTTGCCCTCTTTCTTCGATCACAATTTCTGTTTTCATTGTGTGCACTTTTTTCTTGCCAGAGTAACTTTTCTTCCGTTTTCTGCTTTCTTTTGGCTGCTGTATCTGCTGCTCTGTAACATCTGCCAGTATCTTCAAAATCCTCTCTGGCGTTAGGGTTCTGTCCTTTTTTATAGTAATTTTTTTTGCCAACAGTGGTTCCATTTTCTTCAAAAGTCGGCAAATATTCGCATTATGTAAGTTGAAAAGGCAGCCTAAAAATCTGTGGGTTATGTAGGTCCGATAATACAAAATTACGCACAACATTTTATCTTCCAGTGTCGGTAAATTAGCAATTCTTCCGTGGCGCTTTTTCTGTCTTTCAAGCTTTTTCCACTCTGGACGGACTTTTTCCAAGATTTTTCGAATTCTTCTATTTTCAATCCCGTTACATCTCGAAAATTTCTCGGGTGTTTACTTACTTTATGGTAATTCAGACTCATTTTCCCTCACTTTTTATTTCTCTTTTTCATACTTTACCATTTTTTACACTATTTTGCAGCAAGTCTACACAAGGTGATTAATGGTATGTAAATCTCCTCTTGATATCAACCTTCGTTGTTGGGAAAGCAGATAAACCACGTCGAAAATTCGCTTAAACCTTCTAACCACAGGCAAAAAGGCGCTTTTTTAATTTACCATTGAAATTTATGCCGTTAACCACCTTATATAATGCCACTTATAGCACTTTCAACACTTATGGATAACACCCCACTGGTGGCCCAAACTACAACGTTCGTACAGTTGTGACTTGTATAGCGGGAATTGGTATAACTAATTTACTTATAGACATATCCACTAACTATAATCTGTGTACCGCTACACAGTTAGAAGTATTTTTTGATTTTACAATACAGCTTGAGATTCAATTTTTATAATTTTCTTGTTGACTAGCCAGACGGTATCTACCTTCTCAGCTTACTGCTTTTGATAAAGTGTGGTTTGCAAGACCATATCAAATAGATCCTATTAAAAATCAATCGAATCTTCACATGTTTGTTCTTCATAAAAGAAGTTCAATGTTATCGTAGTACCAAGTTTTGCTTCACTTTTAATGTCAAAAGTTCCACCCATTAACTCTACTAATTTCTTGCTTAGCGGTAATCCGATGCCCGCACCTTCATTTCTATATCCCGAATCTGCTTGGCCAAAAACAGACATAACTTTATATATATCCTGCTGCATTATTCCTATTCCATTGTCATGAAACTCAATAGTTAATAAGTTTTTTTCTATATTTTCTTTTATCACCATTCTTATTAAACCATCTTTGGGAGTAAACTTGATTGAGTTTGATAATAAATTTATTATAACTTGTTTCATTCTCTTAGGATCTAAGATGACTAATAATTGTTTATTAGTCATCTCTTTTTTTAAATTAATCCCTGCTTCTTTTAATTTAGGTAATAGCATATTTACGCATGAATCTATTATTTTGTTCAGGTTAAACTTCACTTTTTCTACTATTAAACTACTTGATTCAGCCTTTGAAAAATCTAACACATCGTTAATTAAGGTAAGTAAGTGTGTTCCTGCATTATATATATCGTCTGCATACTCCTTGTATTGAGAGTTATCCATTGAACCTAAAGTTTCATTTTTGATCAACTCCGCAAATCCAATAATAGCATTAAGAGGTGTGCGTAATTCATGTGTAACGCTTGCAAAAAATTTTAGCTTATTTGCATTTTCTTGCTCTAATGCCTCTTTTATCTGCTGTAATTCAATGTTAGTTTTATGTTGCTTGGCTAGCATTTGGGTGTTAGAAAAGTGCAAATAGAACATTATTATTAAAATTATTAATAATAAGCCTAAAAATGTTAAAAATAAGCCATATGCTATAACATAAGAATTATTGTGGTTTCGAAGAATCTTCAAAAAAAACGACGGTTTAACGCTATTTTCATGGAATATAGGAAAAATAGAAGTTAATGTATTTCCTGTAGTATAAAATATTTCTTGGTTACTTAATAGTTCATCAATTTCATCGTTTGTAAGTAACTGTTCATAATCATAATCTTGAGTGTTAAAATTACTGAATATTATTCTGCCGTTTTGATCATACAGTATTAAGCTGAAATCCTTTACTTTGCTCACTGATTGTAATAATTCAGCACGCAGTTTTACCAGTTGGTTTATGTAATCAAAACTTTTGTATTTAATGTGATGCTTTTCTATTAGTAAATAATGGTATTTTTTTATCATGCCATTTTCCAGTATACTTTTTAAGTTTACACTTGAATCACGGTAAGAAGAAAGGAAATTACTCCTTAGTAAATAATTACAATATATCACACTGAATAAAATCATAAAGATTGATGAGAGTAATGCAATAACTTTTGTGTATTTGTTTTTCTCCAGCGCAGAAAACATTGATTTACCTAGCTTATACATATCCTTCTTATTGTGAAACAATGGTTTTTATGTTATTAATAATAAAATTTAGCATATAATATTTTATGACAATTTCTCCTATTTTGCCAGTTTATTCTCCTGTTAACATAAATTTTTCTTATGGTAAAGGTATTTACTTGTATGATATTGACGGTAAGCGCTACGTAGATTTTCACTCTGGAATAGCAGTTAGTAGCTTAGGTCACACCAATTCGCGATTAATTAGTGCTCTAAAATTGCAAGGAGAAGAATTATGGCATATATCAAATACCTATAATATACCTGCTGCCAATAATTTTGCAGAAAAATTAATAAGCAACAGTTTTGCTAACACTGTATTTTTCTCGAATTCTGGATCAGAGGCAGTAGAATGTGGGCTTAAGATTGCTAGGGTCTATCAAAACGGAAAAGGCAATAAGAACCGTCACAGAATTTTAACATTTCATGGTGCATTTCATGGAAGAACCTTTTTAACTTGTGCTACAAACGATAAACAGAAATTTTCTGAATTACTGAGTCCCTGTATTGATTGGTGTGATAACATCGAGCCCAATATTGAGAGTGTAAAGAAAGCAATTTCAAGTGGTATAGGTGTTATATTAATAGAACCGATACAAGGGCAAGGTGGTATCAAAGTAATGAATGAAGTCTTTATGAAAGAACTAAGAAAGCTGTGTGATAAAAATGACATATTGCTATTTTTTGATTGCGTACAATGCGGTACTGGTAGGACAGGAAAATTATTCGCATACGAACATATAGGAGTGGAACCTGATATATGTGCTCTTGCAAAGGGAATAGGAGGAGGCTTTCCGCTAGGGGCTTGTCTTGCAACTGAAAGGGCTGCTAAGTATATGGCGGTCGGTATGCACGGTTCCACTTTTGGTGGCAATCCGCTTGCAACCTCAGTAGGTAATGCTGTGCTCGAAGAATTGCTCAGTCCTGGCTTTTTGAAAAATGTTGAAATTAGAGGTAAGTATTTAAAAAATAAATTAGAAGACTTAGCAAGTAAATTTCCAATAATAGAAGAAGTGAGAGGGAAAGGGTTAATGCTTGGAATAAAAGTGAAAGCAGACAATCAAAAGTTTGCAGAAGAGTTAAGTCATCGTGGTTTACTCACTGTTGGAGTAACATCAGATAACGTTGTGAGAATTTTGCCTCCATTAATCATAACTGGAAAAGAGATTGATGAAGGAATTGAGATTTTGACTCAATATTTATCTGAGAAATCTTCTAATTTATATTGATATGAATGATAATTTAGTATGCCTCGGAGTGGTTACCTCCCCCCATGGAATTAAAGGAGCGGTTAAATTAAAAACTTTTACCGAAGAACCTGAAAATATATCCTTATATGGTGAGCTAATAAATGGTGATGAGAATTATAAAATAGACTCAGTATCCGTCATAGGTGATAATTTAGTAATAGCTACAATCAGCGGAGTAAATTCCCGTAATGAAGCAGAGCTTTTAAGGAATAAGAAGCTGTATATAGAAAGAAGCAAGCTACCGAAGCTAAATGATGAGAATGAATTTTATCAAAGTGACCTTGTAGATATAGAAGTAAGGCTGGAAAGTAATGAATTATATGGCAATGTAAAATCTATATATAATTTCGGCTCAGGGGATATATTAGAAATTTTGGTTATCAGCACAAAAAAACGCATTATGCTATCTTTCACTAAAGAGATATTTCCACATATAAATATAAGGGGGAGGTATATAGTATTAAATATGCCAGAATTTATTGACTAATAAAGATTTTGATATTTATATAAAGCTATTTATAATTATAAGATCAAGTTGAAAATGTAATTATGGCAGAAAGAGCTAACGATATCAGGCCAGGTCAGGTGTTGGAACATAACGGCGGATTATTTTTGGTTGTAGGTATTATGCATACTCAACCTGGTAAAGGTGGTGCATACATACAAGCCGAAATGAAAAACATTAAAACCGGAGCAAAACACTATGAAAGATTTCGCTCTGATGCAACAATCAGAAGAGCAATTTTAGATGAAGAGGAGTATGTTTACCTTTTCACTGAAGGAAACATTGTAAATCTTATGCATCCAAGTAATTACGAGCAAATCACTATAAATTTGGACTTGTTGGGAGAGAAAAAGATTTATCTACAGGATAATATGAAAGTTAAAATAGTAACTTATCAAGACAAAATAATTTCTGCGCATGTGCCTGATTATGTTACACTTGCTGTGAAAGAAACAGAGTCTGTTATTAAAGGCCAAACTGTTACTTCTTCTTATAAGCCTGCAATTTTAGAAAACGGAATGCGCGTTAACGTGCCTCAGTTTATAAAAGAAGAGGATAAAATTGTAGTATATACTCCAGATGACAGCTATTATGAAAGAGTGAAAGAGTAAAAGGAAGAATGTCCATCTCATCACCACGAATTAATGTGATGCTTGATTCTGTGCGTAGTGCTTCCAGGCAGCTTATGCGCGATTTTAATGAATTGCAAATTTCTAATGTTAAATCAGCAGACTTTATTAATAAAACTTATTCAAAATCCAAGCAAACCATATACAATTGCTTGCACGACTACAAACGAGACTATGGGTTTATTTCCGAAGGTGATACTGACCAAGAAATAAAAGATAACGGTTACACTTGGTTTATTATGCCTATAGAGGGCAGGGAGAATTTTTCTAGTTGCATAGTTTATTTTGCAGTATCAGTCTGTCTCATTCATAAAAATAAAGTTGTGGCGGCTGTAATTGATGCTCCGGCTCTTAGAGAAACTTTTTGGGCAGAAGAAAAGAAAGGTGCTTTTCTTGAGGATTTTAGATCTCGTCATATAAAAATGCGGGTGAAAAGCCGTGAAGAGGGTCTAATAGATGTAAGTGGTAATTTATTAAATAAATTGCTGCCTGGCAATAGTAATGTACGCTCCATCGGTTCAACAATTTTAGGCTTTGCGTACCTTGCAGCAGGAAGGCACAGAGGAACAGTTTACTCTGGAGTTAACAAATACAAAACTTCGCTCGGTAGGCTTTTTCTGCAAGAAAGCGGTGGAAGGCTAACGGAAGACAACGGATTGATTATTGCTGGCGATGTTAAATTAGGATAAATAGGCTACAGAGATAGACAACTTTTCGAGTATCTGTTCAGCAGAGTGGCAAAATAAGGTAGACGAGAAAAGACAACTATAGGAATAAATGGGTGTCATTTCAGTGCGTGACACTGGTTTCCATCCAAAAGGGTGTCATCCCAGTGCCCAGACACTGGGATCCAGAAAATTTGATTATGTACTGTACAACATTTTCGATCAAAAGCTGGATTCCAGTGTCAAGCACTGGGATGACAAAAAAGGGAGCACTGGGATTTTTGTTTCAGTATTTGTACATTAGCCATGTATCTGAACAGATACATCAAAAGCTGGATCCAGCGTTATGCGCTGGAATGACATCATAGGGGCACTGGAATTTTTGTTTCAATATTTGTACATTAGCCATGCATCTAAACAGATACCTTTTCGAAAACTTTTACAAGAGATTCTGTTAAATGTTTTATCATTTCATCAGTATGATAAGGTGTAGGGGTAATACGGAAACGCTCAGTTCCTCTTGGCACTGTTGGATAATTTATATGTTGAACATATATTCCATACTCATCAAATAATAATTTTGATGCTTTTTTGGATAACTCTGGGTTGCCAATTATTATTGGAATTATATGAGTTTCTGTTGGAATGAAGTTAATTCCTGTATTTCTCAGTGAGTTTTTTACTTTTTCAACGACTTGCTTTTGCTTTTCCCTTTCAATGTTGCTCGATTTTAGGTGTTCAACGCTTGCCTTTGCTGCCGCTGCTAAAACAGGCGACATAGCAGTGGTGAAAATAAATCCTGGAGCGGAACTTCTTATTACATCTACCAAGCTCTTTGAAGACGCGATATACCCACCCATCACTCCAAAAGCCTTCGATAGTGTACCTTGAATGACGGTTATTCTATCCATCAGGCCTTCTCTTTCTGCAATTCCACCACCATATGAACCATACATGCCAACTGCATGCACCTCATCCAAATAGGTGATTGCATTATGTTGATCTGCAAGATCGCATATCGCTTCAAGCGGCGCTATATCGCCATCCATTGAATATACGGATTCAAGAGCTATTATCTTTGGTGTTTTTGTGTCTACGGACTTTAACAACTGGTCTAAGTGATCAACATCATTGTGTTTAAATATATGTTTTGGTCTTTTTCCTGATTTTATGCCTTCTATCATTGAAGAATGGTTCTTCTCGTCTGAAAAAATTACTACATTTGGGATAATAGACGATAAAGTGCTAAGTGTAGTCTGGTTAGCAAGGTAGCCACAAGCAAAAGTTAAAGCAGCCTCTTTTTTATGCAAACAAGCTAAGGATTTTTCAAGTTCGACAACCTCTTTTGTTGTACCAGATATATTTCTTGTTCCTCCAGCACCAACAGATGAATTTTGAATAGCAGCAATAACACTCTCATTCTGTGACATTCCTAAGTAGTTATTACTGCACCAAACAATTACTTCCCTATTTCTTTCGTAGTCCATAATGTGGGGGAGCCTACCTGGCAATGACGCAAAGTGCGTAAATTCACGGTAGCGCCCCTCATCTTTTATATCTTTGATTTTGTTTAAGAATATTTCTTCGTAGTTTACCAAGTTTTTATTCGCTAATAATTAATACAATTATAACAAATTATTAAATGGTAAACTACAATATTTATTCTTCAACTTACTGTTGCAGCAAGCTCTTTATCAGCTATAAGTTCAACATTACTACCCTTAAATGAACTTGAAGGTCTGTTACAGCAATATATGATTACAGCAGCAACCAGACAACAAGCTCCAACTGCTACTCCCACTGCTAACATTTCTAAGTAAACTGCAACAGCCACACCTGAAATAATACCAGCTATTGCAAGTGCAGAAGCAGCTATAACATGCAGCTTACTACTTTTTGTACTGTTGCTACTTTTTAGCGTAGAATCTCCTTTATTTGTTTTCTCTGGTTCACCAGTTACATCTTCACCTGAAGAGTCTTCACCATACTCATCATTTGCTGTACCTAGTGAAGACATATCATCCTCAATAGAAATTCCATGCAAATCACCAGTAATTGAAGAGACATCACCCTCACCTACAAGTCGACCACTACTATCCTCAATATCTTCCATAATTACCATATGCCCTTCGATTGTAGGTGCACCGTTAACATTTGGAAAAGTGCTAGGTGATGGTACTGAAATTTCTGGTTGTATGCCTTGCAAACTACCACTACCTTTGGGAGTAAGGTCCTCCTTAGTTATATCTTCAGAAAAAACTTTAATATATTTATCATTGTTATTGCCAGTATCACCTTCATCACTCTTAGGCAATTTAGTGAAGCTTGAAGGACCACTACTGCACTCATCACCACTCACAGAATTTTGTGGTGAAAGTGGTGGTGAATCTTGTTGATCACCTTTACTTTCAGACTCTACCGGTTGAATAGGAACTCGTTCCTTCTCATCACCATCAATTGATAACACGGTAGTACTGTCACTTTGAAAAACAAGATCGTCCTGTGTACTTAAACTTTCAGTATCATCCATTTGTCCTAGAGCTGGAGTCTCAGGAACTTCTTGTTGCTCTTGAGTATTAGAAGGCTGTACCTTAAGTCCTGCACTTTCTTCTGGTACATGCTCAGTAGGTTGAACAGGAGCTTGTTTTTTCTCATCACTCTCAACACCTGTATTGCTAGGCTTGCTTTCAACTACTAAAGTTTTTGGTTGTGTGTTTTGTATAGCAGCATCTCCTTGGTGCTCTTTAAACACGGTTTTATCATGCTCACCATCGTTTAGCTGTCTTGTTGTAATTACTACAGGCTCTTCTTCATTAACTATATCCTGAATTGGAGAACTGCTACCAGAACCTGAAGGACTTTCACCACGCTTATCATCACTATCGCCAGCAACATCTTCATCACTCACAGGACTCCGTAGTAAAAGTGGTTGTGTATCTTGATCAACTTCAAACTGGAAACTATTCTCACTTGAAGAAGCATTAGGCGTTTCAGGTGTAGTTAGTTGAACAGGTGGTACAGTATTGCTTAGATCACTAGGCTGCTTGCCATTGATTTGAGCACCATTTTCCTTATTTTTTTGTTTGCCTTTTTTACCCATTACTCCTCCTATTGGATCATTTTCATTATTCATAACATTTTCTCGTTTGTCAACAATATTTTTTTGTGGTTGTTGACTCAATTCACTATTACTGCAGGTAGATCTCATTGCTAAACTACCACCTGCTACTAGATCAGCACCAATTGAACTAGGAAATCTAACAGACATATTTTCAGTTCCACACAACTGCCTTAACTCCATACTGTTTCTATTATTGTTAATATAAAGAGGCACTTCGTCTCTTCCATTAATGTTACACTCTATATGAGACATTATTAAAGGATCTTCAACGACCATAGCATTAAACCCGTTTTTATGGCTTATTAAATCAGCAAACTCCATTTTTCTTTCAAAATAATAGCGTTGTTCCGTGTTTGAAATAGCACTGAAAAAAAGATAATAAGGCGTAGTTAAAGCTGTAGTGATTATATAATAAGGAACTGCAACTACATAAGAAAAGTAATAGTATTTAGATCTATTACTATCTGGTTGAAAATCTTCTGGTTTCATATCTTGAATGCAACCATAATAGGTGTCTGTTTTATGATAATACTTTTCTACTATATGGAGGTCCGTCACAAGGCAGTTTACTATCAAGTTACCTGTTTTTATTTTTAATGGTTCACCTACATGTTTAAAGCCCATAGAACCAGTTGGGAGCATGGGTATTGGATCTGATAAATTAGTTACTCTAATGGTATTTTCTCCAAGAAGCCTTTCATAAATTTCAGCACCACGGGAGTCAAAAACCCTCGGAGAACCAAAAGTTACAACACAAATATGTTCAGCATTCTTTACTTTCTTAAGATATAAAGCAGTTATAGTAGTAAGAGCGGCTCCCATACTATGGCCCGTACAATTAATTCTAAAATCTTTGATTTCTGATCCTTGCTTTTTAATGTAATCGCTTAATACTTTATCAAGACTAGGCAACAAATCATAAAATGCATTATAAAAACCACTATGCATTTTCCCACCTTCAGGTAAAATTTCTGGAGTAAATGCTGCGCTTACATCAGTTATCACATCATCAAGGTCTTTAGTACCACGATAGGCTATGGTTATTTCTTTATCTTTTGTAAAAACAAAACCAGCAGGCGTTCCATTTTTCTCATAATAAAATGGAATAATACCATAACCTTCGTTAACGAGTGTAGCTTTAGTTTTATATCTACTATCTAACCTTTCATCGTTATTACCATAGCTGATTTTACAGAAATTACACATCTCTAATAATTCCTGTTTACTAAACCCTGCAATTTGTATTTTGTCTAGATCACTAACCTCGATAATTTCATAACCATTCTCAAAGCTACTACATTGAAGTTTATCCTCGAGTTGACTTCCATTACCTGAAATTTCAGACTCTTCTTCTCCTTCAATACCTGAATCTCCGGAATGGTGACGCTCCTTAGTTCCTCCTTGATTTTTGCTTTCTAAAATCTCGAATTCTTCTTCAATACTTGAATCCTCAGAATCTGGCTTTTCAAAACCATGCCAATTTTTGATTAATCTTTCAGGATTTGATTGGCCATGTGAAGTTGTATCCTGTGATACAAAGTCTCTAAAATTGGAACCAAACATGCTTTACCTCCATAGCTAACTCAAGAAAGGTTTCCCTACGTCATACCGCCGCGGTATCTCAGCATAGATTTCGCTAACGAGTAGCGGAATGACGAATTTGTTGTTTTTCAAATTGTAGGTAAACCTAAGCCACTTTAGCTATAGCTAATATAGCATTAAACAGAAATTTTGCCAAGCAAATTATTTAGCCTTTTAGCAAACAGGCTTGCATCGTCCATCTCTTCACCTTCCACGATACAAGCTTGGTAGAACAATAGGTGGACCATGTCCTCCAATGTTGGGTTTTCACCATTTTCAGCGTGAGATTTCATTATACTTTTTATTACAGGATGTTTAGTGTTGATTTCCAGCACCTTTGGCGTGCGGTAATTTAACTGCTTTTGTTCACGCAAAAAACGCTCCATGCGAAGATCCATAGTACCTTCATCAACCGCTAAACACACAGGACTGTCAGTCAACTTTTTAGAGATCTTTACACTTTTTACTGAATTTCCGAGCACTGTAGTAAAATATTGCAATATAGTTTCCTCAGTTTTTTCTTCATTCGATTTATTTTCTTCATTTTTCTTATCTTCTTCTGAAGAGAATTTTTCCAAATCAACATCAGCGCGAGTCACAGACTTAAACTTTTGATCTTTATATTCATGAATTACACTGGTCCAGAAATCATCCACTGGATCAACGAACAGAAGAACCTCCAGCCCTTTACTGACGAATCCCTCAAGTTGCGGACTGTTTTTCACTGAATCGAGGCTATTTCCGGTGAGATAATAGATATGTTCCTGTTCAGGCTTCATTCTGCTTATATAGTCATCAATGCTGATCAACTTCTCATCACCGGTGCTATTAAATCTGCAAATTGAGAGCAGCGCTTCTCTCTCATCAGTTGGCATAGCTTCACAAAGACCTTCCTTTAAAACTGCACCAAAATTGGTCCAGAATTTTGTATATTCCTCTAAATTCTCTTTTGCTTTTTTACCGAGCTCTGATATCACACGCTTAGTGAGAGATTTTCTGATCTGCTCAACAACACGATTATTCTGCAGCGTTTCTCTGCTGATATTAAGAGGCAAATCCGGTGAATCAACCACACCTTTCAGAAAACGCAAGTATTGTGGTATGATCTGTACGTTATCTTCAGTAATAAATACCTTGTTTACATATAACTTCACAGAGCAACGTCTATCTAGATGAAATAAATCAAAAGGTTTAATAGAGGGAACATAAAGTAAATTCGTATATTCTATTGCACCTTCATTTTTATTATGCAATATCATCCAAGGTTCACCACCAACATGCGCAACACTGCGGAAAAAATCGTTGTGCTCCTCCTGAGTAACGTCATTTTTTGGCTTAGTCCAAATTGCAGCCTTACTGTTTAACTTTTCACTTTTTCCTTCTTCGTCTATGAATTCAACAGGAAAATTTATATGATCGGAGTAAGTAGTGACAATGTTTTCAACACGAAATTTATCTAAAAACTCATTCTCTTCAGGGCGCATAACGAGCGTAATTTTGGTTCCACGAGGGACTTGATTATCTGATTTACTTATTGAATATTCTCCATCTCCCTTGGATTTCCAGACCCAAGACTCCTTCTCTCCAGCTTTTCTTGATTCTACTATTACTTCCGATGCAACCATAAAGCTTGAATAAAAACCAACACCAAATTTGCCAATCAGCTCCACAGCTTGGCTTGAATCCTTGCTATTTTTAATCGCATCTAAGAACTTTTGCGTACCAGAGCTTGCAATTGTACCAAGGTTATCTATTAAATCTTGTCTGTTCATTCCGATGCCATTATCAGTGATATATAGCTCGTTCTTATCTTTATTGGAGCTGATAGTGATTTTTAATTCATCACTCAAATCTAGCAAATTAGGATTTAGTTGGGATTCGTAGCGCAGTTTATCGCATGCGTCCGATGCATTTGATATTAGCTCTCGCAGAAAAATGTCTTTATTAGTATAAAGTGAATGAATCACTATATTCAGTACTTTCCCTACTTCAGCGTCAAATTTTAAATTTTCAGTTTCTTGTACATTATGCATTTTGAGCTCCATTATTTGCCTATTACCCTAATAATTTAAGTATTGCACTGCAATCTTTCAAGGTCATGTACGCCAAAATTAATGTTGGTGTAGTTATATGACACCCAATTTATGAGATCTCTTGCATAACAAACTTTTGGCAGCGCGTTGGATGAAACGAAAAAACTTGCTTGACAAGCCTCGCCAGCCCCCTTATCATGGTACTGAAGGTATTCATTTATCTTCAATCTGTGCAGATTAAATGACAACAGCATTACGTGATTGGCATCTTATTTTTAATTTTTTGCACTATGTGCACCTTATGTCTTCACAACATTTCTGGATTTTTACCCACACAAGCTGAAACGCGCTTATAAGTCGTTTAAGACAGTATAGTACGCCGATTTGCAGGATTAGAGAGTGACAATTAGCTAACACGGGATTTCTTTTGCCTTTTTTTCTGCTTAGTAAGTTTCTTAAACATTTAAACTAAGGTGAGTTGCATTTAAAAGCAGCTAAATTGCAGTGTTTAAGACTTAAAAAAACGCCAATACAGAAAATAGACAATGACTAGGGTTTCTTTTGCCTTTTTTTTCGTTTGGTAAGTTTCTTAATGTTTATAGCTAAGAGAGCCCAAGAGAGGTGTCATTCCAGTGCTTGGCACTGGAATCCAGCCTTTATTATACAGCCACTTGGTTGAAATTACGTCTTCTGGATCCCAGTGTCAAGCACTGGGATGACAGGAAGAGAAGGCTACTTGGATGACACCTTGACGATTTGAAGAATCATCATACCGCTACTTGTTAGCGGCGTGGCGGTATGACGTAGAACTGCTGTCATTCCAGTCTGGAATCTAGTTCTTATTGTACATTTACTTGGTGTAGAGTTAAGTTTCCTGGATCCCAGTGTCAAGCACTGGGATGACAAAGAAATAGGCACTGGGATGACGAGAAAGGGGCTACTCGGATGACACCGTCATAAAGGAACCAGTGTCAGCTACTTTCATGACACCATGACAATCGTCATCCCGCTGCTTGTTAGCGGGATCTAGAGATACCTGCGGTATGACGGTTCGTGGCGGTATAATGAAGCTTGAAAGCGGATCACCTTTCACGACCTGTATTTACTTCAGGAGTATTAACAGGTGTTATCGTTGGGTTTTCAAGTTGTGTTGCTTGCTCTAAGCCCTTGCTTATACTTTTGTCCTGATTTAAAATTTTATCAAAGTTCTTACTTTGTTGGCAATCATTTATCACGTTAATTTCTAAGCCAGGGCCTTTATAATTGAAAAACTCACCAGGTTGGACATTATATTCCTTACCATTGATATTTAAGTTAATCGCATTAGCAATATTGAGAGAAGTTGTATCTTGCTGCAGATTTTGCTTTGTCTCAGGACTATTATATGTAATACTAACTTTAAGAGCTTTATCCTGATAATTAAAGGCCTTTCCTGGCTCTAAATTAAACTCTTTTCCGTTTATATTTATGAAAGAACCTCGATTCATGCTTTTTTGTTGCCCATCGTCATTTAATGTATTTCTTTGAGCATCTTCTTTCATGCCACGAGCATTCTCTACACTCTTTTCATCTTCACCCAAAAGTTTTTCTAATATTTTCTTCAAACCCCCCCCAGAAGGCTAAAAAGCCCTTCTTCTTTTTGATTTTCTTGTGGTTTAGGCGTGTTATCTTTTTTGCCTAGCTCAGTATTGAGCTTCTCTTTTACAGAACTCTTGCTCACTGAGGGACTAACGATGTGCTTTGATGGCTGTGTATCTGTTTGCACAGAAGTCTCTTTTTGTCTACTTTGCTCAAAGCTTTTACCTTCTGCTATAGGCTTTTTTGGAGAATCTTGGAGTTTTTTGTCACTTTTTGGTCCTGCAACTTTTTCACTTCTGAAAATACCCTTGCCTTTATATTGGCAGTCAAGCTCAGCAATTCTTTCAAAATCTTGATGTACTTTTTCAGCTGCATGGCTCTTTCGACTTTCAAGCTTCTGATTCAATTTAGCAATGGTCTGTACTTTATCTTCTAATGAAGCTCCTTCTGGGAAAGGACCTGGGGAACGCTCAAAAACATCTTTAAATTTTTTTTCGACACCTGTTTGAGGTGTATCTTTAACTTCAGTCATACCTACTCCTAATAAAACTTATAAAACCAGTGTATTAGCTCATTATGTAGAAATAGTTAACACAACTTGCAATAAATAGTGTTTCTTGTGGTTATCAAGAGCGTCTTATTTATGTTTTTTTCATCAAAATGTTATTTACTTATTAACCTAAAATACGTAACAATGTAGAAATGAGAAATAGTCCATTAGCAGTAGTATTCGATTGGGATAATACCTTAGTTGACACTCAAGATAACATTTTTAATGCTATTAAGCATACCATAAATTCAATGGGGTATAGTAATAAAGCTACTGATAGAAATTCCCATGAGTCGAGAAAGAGCTATATGGTCAATTTATTTGGCGATCAGTGGAAAAAAGCAAATCAGATATATCAACAATATTTAGATGATGCACTATTGCAAAACATTGCTCTGAATCAAGGAGTAGAGAAAATGTTGCAGACACTGAAAAGCCACAATATTTATCTAGCAATAGTAAGTAATAAGAAAAATACTAATTTACGTAAAGAAGTTGCCTATTTTAAACTAGATTCTTACTTTGAAAGAGTAGTTGGTTCATGCGATACTGCGGAAGATAAACCATCTGCAACTCCACTGCTATTTGCACTAGAGGAGAGTACGTTGCTTATAAATAGAGAAAATGTGTTTTTCGTTGGTGATAGCATCACAGATGTTCTGTGTGCACAAAATGCCAATTGTTTACCTATTATATACGGTCAATCAATAAGCGGTTATGAAGATTTGTTATGTTTTCAACATTTTGATAAACTTACAGATTTTATAATAAAGTATTTAGAAGGTAGATAATGACAGAGATTGCCAGTATACAAAGGCGCTTTTGCGCATATTTAATAGATGTAGCAATTTTATTAATTCCAACTTTATTAATTATACTGCTATTAGAGGATTCTCCGTTGATCTTACATCTATCATACATGTGTGTAAATTGTAGTTACTTCACATATTTTATATCTTCAAAGGCCCAAGCAACTCCAGGTCAACAGTTAATGAATATATATACTACCAATTTAGATGATTCTAAAATAGACTTGAATTTAGCGTTTGACAGAAGCACTTCCCAGTTTTTTCTTCCTTTGTTAAACAGTGTAGTAGTTCTCCTTACTGAATTTTTGCAAGATCAGGAGGTATTAGTGAATGTCTTGAGTGCATTGAAAGTAATTATAGTGCTGCTCACCCTCTATTGGTATCTAGTTGCTTGCTTCTCTAAGAAAAAACAGACATACCACGACATGCTATTTAATACGGTTGTTATCAAAGGAACTATTAAATGAGTTGCTATAACTATCGTTATCATGTAAATTATGCTGATAAATTGAACTCAGGGAAGATTATGAATGAAGAGATAGTAAAACATTTGAATAAATTATTGACCAATGAGCTGACTTCTGTACGCCAGTATCTTTTGCATTTTGCGGTTCTCAAAAACAATGGAATTAATAGACTTGCAGAAAAGGTAAAAAATGAGCTTAACGAAGAACTTGAACATGCAAGCAAGTTGGCAGAAAGAATTTTGTTGTTTAAAGGAGTCCCAAATTTTCAAGATACAAATGGAATCTCAAAGTATGATGGAAAGTTTATAAAAGATACAATACAAAAAATCTTAGAAGCTAATTTGAAATTAGAGGGAAAAGGTGTTAAGGATATCAAAGAAACGATTTCTATCGCTGAGAAAGAAAAAGATTTTGTTAGTGTAATGTTATTAGAAGAGATGTTAAAAAATGAAGAAGAGCACTTCCATTGGATTGAGAAGCAGATCGATCTTATTGAACTAATGGGTGTTGAAAACTATTTAAGAACACAAATATAGAGTGTTAAAAAAGATAGTATTTATTTTAATTGTACCTTGTTTGCTCCTTTTTTTATTAGGGTTATGGCAAGTATTCAGATTGAACTGGAAGAATAATATTATCAAAAATATGAATCTTCCTGTTGTTCATCTGTTGCCCAATAACGACCTTGAAAAATTTAACTATAGGCATGTCAAGATTGGTGGGATTCTAAGTGGCATAGAACTATATGTTTTTGCAGGGCAACACGGCTATTATGTGTTGTCTCCCATGCTGCTTACTACTGGAAATTATATGTTAGTGAACAAAAGAATAGTTAAAGAAAAAAAAGAGAAAAAAGTAAAAATTGAAAAAGTAGTTGCAGATGGAACTTTATATTGCGATAGCAATAAAAGCAAAAATTGGTTTATCAAGAACGATACTGCTTCGAATACATGGTTTACCCTGAGTACAGAAGAAATTTCCAATGAGTTGGGTGTTAAGCTAGAGAAGTGTATATTATGGCCGAACAATTTTGGCAGCAAATTAGCTATACAGCCAATGAAGCATTTGGAATATGCAATCACTTGGTTTGCACTTTCCTTAACTTGGTTGATTATGTGCGTAATTTACTATAGGCAAAACCTCAATAAAGCTTGAAGCTTTCTGTACATAAAATTAGAAAAGTAGTCATTCATCTTTATCACTACCAAGGTCTTTTAACATACTATAATTGCCTTTTCTAAATCTACTTTTTAAAGACGTAACTCCACTTTCGCTAATACCACTGAGGCTCAGTGCAGCTCCACCTAGCTGCAATCCTATCTCAGATGTTTCAGGAATAATTTTACTAGCTCCTAGATCTCTATAAACCTCCACATTACTCAGATCTGGTAAGCGTATTACAATATTTACATGCGGAAAATTTGCAGCAACTAAGGAAACAATTTTTTTTATAGTAACTTCATTCTTTATTGAAATAACGAGAGCTTGAGCTCTCTCTATTCCTACTGATTTTAAAATTTCACATCTTGTAACATCTCCAAGATATATAGGAAAACTATCACTTTTTCCTTCTTTGACTATTTTCGATTGAATATCTACAACAACGTAACTTAAATGCTCTGCAGTAAGCATTTTTGTTACCATATATCCCACTCTACCAAATCCAGCAACTATTACATGGTTGTAAAGATCTTGTGTATCTGTTTCAACAGCTTCATCATCTAATATTGTTTTCTCAGTGCTAAATGAGTTTGCTATCCAGTCTCCAAGCCCCGATAAAAGAGGAGTGAAAGCCATGGTTACTGTAGTTACCATCATAAGTACTTGCGCGATTTCACTTGGTAGCACATTTAGCTCATCTGCTAAGCGAAATAAAATAAACGCAAATTCACCACCTTGTGAAAGCAGCAACCCAGCTTGTATAGCAGGTGCACTCTTAAATCCAAAAAATCTACACAATATATACATGATAGATGTTTTTAAAACGATAAGGATAATCGATAATAAAGTAATTAGTGGTAACTTATTGAGTAAAAGTTCGGTATTGATGGACATACCAACAGTCATGAAAAATAAGCCAAGAAACAAATCTTTAAATGGTAATACCGCGTGTTCCACTGAGTGTCTGTATTCTGTTTCTGCAACTAACAATCCAGCGACAAATGCACCTAATGCCAACGATAAATGGAATTGCTCAGTAATAAATGCTGCTCCTAATACTATTAAAAGCGTTGTTGATATAAAGACCTCATTACTTTCCATTTTAGCAATAACCGAAAATAAAGGTCTAAGCAATAATCTACCAGTTATAAATATCAGCACTAATGCAATAGCTGCTTGCACCAATGAATCTGCCAATGAGCTTATCAGGCTGTGCTCAGAATTGCCAGCAAGTAAAGGTACCAATACTATTAATGGTACCACTGCAAAATCTTGCATTAATAGTACTGCTATTGATAACCTACCAACCTGACTTGCTTGAGAACCTTTTTCTTGCAGAACCTGCAACACTATTGCTGTTGAGGATAGCGCGAGCCCACCACCAATAACTGTTGCTATATTTGTATTCACTCCGAAAGCAAGAGCGATGCACCATATTGCTACCATGGTAACTATAACTTGAAGAGAACCGAACCCAAATACATGAATACGCATAGCGATCAGGCGTTCAAATGTCAATTCAAGGCCTATAATGAATAATAGAAAAACTACACCAAATTCTGCAAGATTATCCATTGCTTCAGCTGAGTGTATCAGATTAAATCCATGAGAACCAATAACTGCACCTGCAACGAAGTAACCGAGCACTGGACTAATATTCATTTTCCAGAACGCTATGACTATAAACACAGCAGCAGAAAGTAAAATTATAATATCAAACAAATGCTGAGAGCCACTGTGCATGATATTTAACCTGTAGAATTAGGCCATTTAATTGAGCAGCCAATACTTGATTTTTGGTCAATTGGAGCATTACCAGTTTCTGCAATAAATTTCATAGCTTGAAATAAGTCACTACTTCCTACTTCATAGCTTTGGCCCTTTTCTTTTTTTGTGTCATTAAAACGTCCACGATAGCAAAGTTTTAAATTAGCATTAAAACCAAAAAAGTCAGGAGTGCAAACAGCCCCGTATTCTTTAGCTATTTTCTGTGTACTATCAATTAAATATGGAAATGTAAACTTATTTTCTTTGGCAAAATTAATCATATTTTCAAAGGAATCTTCTGGATATTCATTTACATCATTTGGCATTATTGCAACGGTGTTTACCTGATAATCTTTTTTCAATTGATCAACATCGCTTACCAGATTGCTAATAATTGACTGAACGTAAGGACAGTGATTGCATACAAACATTACAATAAGACCGTTTTTTCCACAACAGTCACTTAATGTGTAGTATTTATTGTCTACTCCCAAAAGATTAAAATCTTTTGCAGTGAAACTAAAATTGACTTTAGGAGTATTCAGAGCAACCATAGACTATTATTATACCATATATAATTTATGGTCTTATTATTTAAATGTCAAACGGTTTCTATGTATACTGTTTGCATATTCTTTTTTAGTATTATAAAACTTATGTTCATAACTTTCGAAGGAATAGACGGCTCTGGTAAAACAACACAATCTAAGCTACTTGCAAATCATTTTAAGCAAATTCACGGCGAAAATAATGTAGTGTCAACTCGAGAACCAGGTGGCACTGATTTTGCAGAAAAGATAAGAGGAGTGTTGTTAACGAATAATATTGATCCTATTTCTGAACTCTTGCTGCTTATCTCGATGAGGCACGAACATATGAAAAAATTAATATTACCAGCTCTTGCAGAAGGGAAAATAGTGATTTGTGATCGGTTTATTGATTCAACCATTGCATACCAAGGATATGGGTTTGGAGTTGATTTAAAACTAATAGAAGATTTGCACAGGTTGGCTGGAGTTAGATATCCAGATATTACATTTATTCTAGATATTGATGTTAAAGTTGGGTTAAGTAGAGCGAAAGACAAGAATAAATATGAAGAAATGGATGTTAATTTTTATAATAAAGTTGGAAAAGGGTTTAAAGAAATTGCCATAAAAGAGCCCGGTAGGTGCCATGTCATCACTGAAATTGAAACAAAAAATGATAATCAAGTACACACTAAGATTATTGATAAAATCACTATTGCAAAAACTTAGCTACACGTATTGAACTTTTGATAATTTAAACAGTTGCTATACTAACCTGTGGCAAAAAATTATTAATTTTAGGTGACGTTATTTCATATGAAAGATTCTCTTTTTGATTAGCTAAAAATTTTTGTATTTCATCTTTAGGTTTTTCACTTATTGTTCTATATGTTCTTGCGCGATTAATTAGCTCATTTCTACTATGCTTATTGCTTACTTCAGTTATGGTAAAAAATTGATCAAAGTGATTTAACAGATCCTTATCTTTTATTGAGGATACAATGTTATCAATGTCTTTTACATATAAAGCAAGTTTGTGCGCTTTGCTACGATCCTCAAAACAAAGATTAATCAGTACGTTACAAAACTTATTTTTTGTAATATCTCTTGTTTCTGCTAGCAAAGATTCAATTCCGTCTTCTAAGAAACTTCCTTAACTAGCTCCTCTTGTTGCACTAAAGTATAGCCAAATTCTCGTGCCTTTTTGATCAAAAATTTTACAGCTCTCTCCTTATATCGTATTTCATAGTATTCCATTCCTTTTTTTACATATTCTTGTCCGTATTTGAGCATACTATAAAATATGCATGCTATTTTTCTTGCAATAGCTGTTATTGCTTTTGGTGCTCCTAATCGTTTTTTTAATCTTCTGTAGTATGCACCCAATGAACTTTTACTATTTCCTACAGAATTAGCAGCCATTCGAAATGCATTCGCAGCACGATTAATGACTTTACGCGTTCTTGTGCTAAACACTTTTTCTCCTGTAATTTTATTGGCAGGGCTGAGTCCTAACCACGATGAAAAGTGTTTTTCTGTTGACCATTTATTATGGTTTATACCAGTTTCTGAAATTATAGTCTGTATACTTAGTATATCAAGCCCTGGAACTTTAGTAAAATCCATACCAGTTATTCG
>NZ_JAPQLJ010000005.1:0-9661 GCF_028982115.1 Wolbachia endosymbiont of Drosophila tsacasi
CTTCAATTTTCCCTTCAATTTTTCCTTTCTCTATACCTTTTTGTATACCTTTCTCTTCAGCAAGATCAAGTCTGTATTCAAGAATGGCTTCTTCTTTGCATAGATCCATTATTCTTTCTTCGTAAGCTACTAAATCTTTTTCGTCCCAACGAAACTTGTCTAATTCATCATATGCTAGCTTTATTATTGGCGCTTTTTCTGCTATCTCTTTTAAGTCCTCTTCTGTTGTTTCTTCTGCGTATTTAAAAAAGAAACACCACCTTTCTACTATACTTTCTAACTGCTCTACTTTGCTTTTTGAAAATTTTGGTAATTCTATAAAGATAAATTGAAAATCTTTTAAGTAATGGCCGTTAGTTTTTATATCACGTATATTATGAGTAGAGATATAATCAATTTCTTCAGGAAGTAAGTTACAATTTGATATAGCAATAAAGAAGACTTTCTTTAAATCAATGTAGTTGCCAGATTTATCTAATTGTCTTGAGTAGGCTTTAGCGGCATATAATTGAGCGCGTTTTTCGAAGCCCTTGTCTCTAGCGAGCTGCATTTCTGCTATATATCTATTTCCGTGAGAATCCTTGCAGAGAACATCAACAATACTTTGTTTATCAGAGGCAACTTCGGGATCCATAATAGTGCTAAGAAACTCAACTTCTTGTATTGCATTTATCTCAGTAAACCCTAAAATATCGTTCAAAAAGTGGATCAGGATATTCTTATTTTTTTCCG
Source organism: Wolbachia endosymbiont of Drosophila tsacasi (assembly GCF_028982115.1). Classification (NCBI taxonomy): domain Bacteria; kingdom Pseudomonadati; phylum Pseudomonadota; class Alphaproteobacteria; order Rickettsiales; family Anaplasmataceae; genus Wolbachia; species Wolbachia endosymbiont of Drosophila tsacasi. The sequence continues at coordinate 733 of NZ_JAPQLJ010000005.1, forward strand.
TTCCAAAGATTTTTTTGAAACACAAATCATTGCGAGGATCGAGAAATTTTGAAAGAGCCATGGCAAAAATGCTTAAAAATATTAACAATTATACACTATTATTAACAATTATTCAACCATATTTTTGAAGATAGCTAGTTTCTGTATTTATTTTAAATTGAAGAAAGCTCAAATGAAAGATCGTGCTTTGCTAAAAATCACAGAATGCAGTCTGGTTACACCTTATCTTTGTTAGCTATAGCAAGTAATTGTATTTGTAATATGACAAATCACCTGCTGAAAAATCATTTTATGATCCAAGTCAGTTTTTTTACAGGTAACTTCTAAGCTTATCAATTCTGCCAAAATCTTTTTAAGTTCTGAAAGTTGCAAACTTTTCAAATGAGATTTAAAGCTCTGCAATTGTTTAAAAAACAATGGAGGGCTTAGCTGATCAATCGCAGCCTGCTCACTCATTCCACCTTGCACTGACAGCAAAACGTTTTCAAGGCGTAGGAAATAATTTGATATAATGCGAATTAGCGCTATCGGTGAAAAATTTTCTTGCGATATCAATGCATCAGAAATTCTAATGAAGCGCGACATATCTTTACTTGCTATGGCAGAGCATAGATCATCAAGTGTAGCATAGTCGTTACCAGAAGTTGAAAAGCATAATTCTATATCAGTAAGTTTTAGGTCTTTTCTCTCCCCTAAGTACAAAACTAACTTCTCAAGTTCTGAACATATAGGCAGCTTGCTATGATTAAAGTAAGATTGCAAATGGTAGATTATCTCGTTTGTGCATTTTATATCATTTTGTTTTAAGTAACTTGATATAATGTCATAAAGATTGCTGTTGCTGTCCTTATAGCAAGCAATCACACCAAAAATTTTTGAACTCTCCATATAACTTTTAGTCGCAGAATTATATGGAAGATCACTTGCTACCATCATTACATAGTGACCACTTGCGTTATAATCCAATACGTTTTTTAACTCTTTGGATATACCTCCACTCACATTTATCAGCTTAATTAATTTTTTGCTGGTAAACATCGAAATGTTTGCCAATTCAAAAAACAGTAAACCGGGTGACTTATTCACTACTGCAAAATCCATCACCTGAACTGAATACTCACCCAAATTGGCAATTATTTCTTGTACATAAAAATCAACCCTACTGTTATCACTTCCATGAATTAACACACCACGTAAAGCATTAGGTTTCTCTAGGAATCTTTTAACTTTGGATGGTGTAACCCTCATGCCACCTATATGATATCATTCTCATTTGATTGTACATGAGTATCCAAAGACTCTGAGCTTTCTTGTACAATATCATCTGCCGTACTCTGCACATCATCTGACGCATCCTTCTTCCAAAAAGAAGCACACTTATTGTAAAAATTTTTCATAGGTTGTACTATATATTTAGAAAAAAAATCCTTCTTCGCTCATATTGCTTACTCCATAAAATTAACAACTTATCACTAGCATATAAATAATAGTATAGCAAAAACTATTTTGTGCTAAGATAGTGATGTTTTATAATGAGTATATTACAAAATTATTAACATTCGAGACTAAAATTAAACCAACCTACTTAATATTAACCTTATAAAATAAGCGATAATTAAATATACAGCTGCAACAAGTATAATTGCAGGGCCAGTTAACAAATCAAAACTTGCAGATAACATCAGACCTGATATCCCAGAAATCACAGAAAAAACTGTTGCAACAATAATCATCTGCATCGGAGTTTTCGAAATGAGCCTTGCAGATGCTGCTGGTATTAGCAAAAATGCAGCAATGAGTAATATTCCTATTAATTGAGCAGCAATTGCTATAAATATCGCAAGAGTGATTAAAAATTCTAGTCTAATAAAATTGACATTAATCTTCTCAACTACTGCTAAATCTTGATTAATTGAAATCATTAACCAATAACGCCATCTAAATATTAATATCAAAGTAACTATTACAGAGGTAAAAAAAATCAATACCATATCACTTTGATCGAGCGTTAATATATCACCAAACAGTGAGCTAATAATACTATTATTGCCCGATGGAAGAAAAGACATAAGTATTAAACTCGATGATAAAACTACATTGGTAACAATGTTCAATATCGTATCAGCAGAATATAATCTGTTAAAATTAAGAGAAAGCAGTATTGCAAACGCAATTGCGATAAGCATTATGCTTATCGATGGGCTAATCTTAAAAATTAAAGCAAGTGCAACACCAAGCAACGAAGAATGGGACAAACTATCACCAAGGTAAGATAACCTTTGCCATATCATAAACGATCCTAAAGCGCCTGTTACTAGGCTAATTACGACTACTGCAACTAGACTGTTGATGAAAAAATCCTGGGTAAGCATGCTATATGGCTATTAGATAACTGACAACAAATCTATCTTCGGATATTAGAACGTTATGGGTTCTGCATGCTGCACCGGTTGTCATAAATTCAAAATTTAAATCTTTTTGTTCCATAAGATAGGACTTCACTGAAGAACTTGGTATATTGCGTGTTTTACCAGTACCTATTATCAAAATTTCTATTTTCTCTGTTAAAAAAGATTTAAAATGTTCCTTGCTATTTATATCACTTTCTTTCAATTTAATCACCTTTTCAGGAAAAACTATAATTGAGCTGCAATATTCTCTATTATTCACCAAAAATTTTCCTTCTCTGTAACCATTTATAAGATTTTTATTCTCGGAAATTAAGGGCATAAAGTTAAACTATTAATTGAGTGTTGCATACCCACCATTCTGGTTGTTTTTTTCCGATATTAACTGCAGCAGCTTTTGCATTTTCCTCACTATCGAATATTCCAAAGCATGATACACCACTGCCTGACATGCGAGAAAGTATAGAGCCTTCTTGTGACTCAAGTGTTGATATCACATCCTTAATTTCAGGTACAAGGCTTATTGCTATTTCTTGAAGATCATTTCTTGTCTCTTTAAGAAGCTTCAACAAATCCTTTTCAGCGTCATTGCTCCATTTAATTGGCTCAGAAAATTCTCCTTCATGCTTGGAAAATACCTCTGGTGTACTCAAAAATCTTTTTTTCGGTTTCACAAGCACCACATTCGTGGGTAAGGAAAATTTTTGGACATAGCACAATTCTTCGCCAATACCTCTAACAAAAACAGGCTTGCTATCTATACTCGCAGGAACATCAGCACCAACGTTTAAGGCTATTTCATTTAAAATCGTCCTATCAATCTTCCACAGCTTCCCTAGCGTACGTACCACAGCTCCAGCATCTGAGGATCCGCTACCGAGTCCTGCAGCAATTGGTATGTTCTTTACAACTCTAATAGAAACTTTAGTACGCACTGGAGCATGTCTAAGCAGCAGATTAACCGCTTTCGTTATAGTGTTATACTGGTTATTTATTCTAGACTCGGAGTTTATAAATTCAACTGTAGAGTTATCGTATCTAGAATACTTTTCACCTACTTTTATTTCCAAAAAATTAGAAAGATTAGCAAAGACAAATAAACCTTCAATCAAGTGATATCCTGTTTCCTTCTTATTTACAACATGCAAAAAAAGATTGATTTTTGCAGGCGCCTTTACACAAAAACTTTTCATTATATATCTTCACTAAGATTATTTTTACATTATATGTATAATCCTATTTTAGTCAACGTCTATAAGGTTTTTGCACTTCTGATGAGAAAAAATGCCATAAATCCTAATTTCTCTGTATGGGTAAATGCGTCCGCTGGTACAGGCAAAACAAAGATCTTAATAGACAGAGTATTGAGACTTTTATTAGAAAACAAAAGAAATATTCTCTGTTTAACGTTCACCAATGCTGCAGCAAATGAGATGGAGAACCGCATTCACAGTACACTTAGTAGGTGGGCAATATGTTCAGAGAGTGTATTGGTTGCAGATTTAGAACAATTAGATTTCTTTCCGATGCCATCCCTTTTTTGTCATCCAAGTAGCACAACACTGGGATCCCAGCACCCCTACTTGTCATCCCAGTGCGTGACACTGGGATCCAGAAAAAATGAAGCACTTGATCGTTATTTAACAAGAGCAAGAAGGCTTTTCTCTGAATTGGAAAATCTTGGCCTAACCATACAAACCATACACGCTTTCTGTTACAAATTAATTTCCAACTTTCCCATAGAAGCTGGCATCGCCCCAAATTGTACGCTGAGTGAATGTAAAGAATTACATTCCATCATATTCAATAAAGTGCTTCATAATGAAACTGTGCAGGATGATATCAATCTTATTGCAACTGAAATTGATGAAAATAAATTGCGCGATTTGCTTTATACTTTATGTATAAAAAGATCGATATCAGCAAATGATTCGAAATATATCAAAGATAAATTGAGCGCCCCAGATGAAATTCATGACTTACAGAGTGAAACAATTGAGCACGTGGAAAGACTAGCGGAGATATTAAGTGAAGGCAGTAAAAGAGATCAGAGTTATAGTGCAATGCTCTATGATTGGTGTAATAGATTCCTTGTAAAATCTCCTATCATTCCACCACTCTCTGTCATTCCAGCGCATGACGCTGGAATCCAGAAAAAAAGAATCAGTGTCAGCTGCTCGGATAACACCGGAATGGAGCGGAAAGACACTAGAATAGAAGATTTAGCCAAGGTATTTCTCAAATCAGAATTGCACGAAAAAAAGAATATATCATCCATTGCAACAAAAAGTATTTTGGAGAAATTTAGAGATGCAGAGCAAATAATAGAGAGCGTTCAGAATGTAGTGTTTACTCATATAAAAGACATGAACTCTTATCAAATATTCAAGAGAACCAGTAGCTTACTTGGTGTGTTTAAAGTATATGTTGATCTATACAGTAGCGAAAAATCAAAAAACGCACTGCTTGACTACAATGATATAATTGGCTTAGCAACAAATCTTCTCAGCAATCCAAACTACAAAGATTGGATATTATTTAACTTGGATCAAAAAATAGATCACATCCTTGTTGACGAGGCACAAGACAATAGCATCAGCCAGTGGAAAATTATAACAAATCTCTGCGATGAATTTTTTGCCGGTAATGATGAAAAGCGAACCTTATTTGTAGTTGGTGACGTAAAACAATCCATATACAGATTTCAAGGAGCAAATCCCCATCTATTCAACTACATCCAACAATACTTTCATACGAAAGCTGGTGGTAGAGATTGGATATCATGCCAACTTGAAAAGTCATTTCGTTCAACTCCAGAAGTTTTAATGCTTGTAGATAGAATATTTAATAACTTCCGCGCAGAAATATCTTTTGTTGATAATGAAATAAAACATGTTCCACATAGAGAAAATGATCAAGGATATATTGAAATTTGGCCAGTGTTACCAAAGTGTAAAGAGAAAGAACAGCGAGCTTTACAAATTCCTCTGACATGCAAGGAAGGTTATACAATAGCAGATCGATTACTTGCTCAGGCAATAGCCCACAAAATTCACAACTGGTTAAATGAAGGGCGAATTTTAGTTGCTAAAGATCGCCATATAGAACCAAGGGACATTGTGATTCTGGTACGGCAACGAAACGTGTTAGTTGATTACATAATAAGCGAACTTAAAAAAGCAAACGTGCCAGTTGTAGGCCGAGATTATTTTAGAATTATGAATTATATAGCCGTGCAGGACTTAATAGCTTTGGCCGAATTTTTACTCCTCCAGGCAAATAATCTAGCTCTTGCAAATGCTTTAAAATCACCGTTATTCAATTTTACCGAGGATGATTTATTTAACATTGCATACGACCGCAAAGAACAGTCGTTATGGGAAAGACTTCAAGATTATGATGGGGTTATCTATAGTGAATTAAACTATCTCATTAACTTATCTCGCATAGAGTCTCCTCTTGCACTATTTACACATATATTGCGTACAGGTAAGAAGAAATTTGCTGCAAGGCTAGGTCTTGAGTGCTTCGAGGTTCTAGACGAATTTATGAACCTTGTGTTGCAATTTGAAAATCCATCTCTTCAAGCATTTGTTCAATGGATCAAGGAGAATAATCCGGAGATTAAGAATGATATGCAATCAGAACGCAATGCTGTGCGAATAATGACAATTCACAAATCAAAAGGTCTGCAAGCTCCCATAGTATTTTTGGTTGATACAAACACAGTGCCAAGAAACAGTGAAAGCATTATTTTTGATGGAACAGAAGTGCCATTTTGGTGTGGAAAAAACAACAACGCTTATTGTGATCAAGTAAAAAGAGAGAAAAAACTAGAGGATTATAATGAATATTTGCGTTTATTATACGTAGCACTCACACGTGCTGAAGATGAGTTATACATCTTAAGTAAAGAGCCAGTGCAAAAGGGCTCTTGGTATGATCTAATCACTCAGTATGGAGAACCATATGAAGAGAAACAAGCATACTTACAGCCAGTATTTAAAGAAAAAGTTGAAATGCTATGTGTGAACGCAAACTACCCTTACATTTATAAAAAACGTGATTATTTTGACGTTCCAGTGATTTCGCTTCCGCCAAACCTATCAATGTCATCCCAGTGCGTGACACTGGAAAAAGAAGAAAAGCCAGCATCAGCTACTCACTCTCCGGTGTCATTCCAGCACTTGATGCTGGAATCCAGAGAAAAAGAAGCCTGGATCCCAGTGTCCGCTACTTGGATGACAAATAGGGGTACTGGAATGACAGAAAGTAGCACTGGGATGACAGATGGTTATGCAAGAGGCTTAATAATCCACAGCATATTACAATATATGCCCAAGATAGAAAAAGAAAGGAGAAAAAATTGGGTCAGAAAATATCTTGACAATATAAATACCAGTGAAGATAAGGATGAAATTTACAGTAAAATATTGGCCTTTAATGAAAAATATGGCTACCTATTTGATTTAGAGGGCAAATCAGAAATTACACTAAGTGGAGTAATTGATAGCGAACCAGTGTTAGTACGACTAGACAGGCTATGCATAACGCAAGATAAAGCAATCATAACTGACTACAAATCACACCGTAACGTTTCTGTTTCCTTATTAAATGAAATAAAAAAGCAAATGCTGACCTATAAAACCTTAGTACAAGAAATATATCCCAACAAGCAAGTAGAGTGTGTGGTTATTTGGGTGGAAGATTTAACTATTCAATCTGACTTTTAACGAAACTTGATTACAAGAAATAGCTACTATGTCATACCACCGCGAACCGTCATGCCGCCGCAAACCGTCATACCGCGATTCATTCGCGGTATCTCAGCCGCTAACAAGCAGCGGGATGACAGCAGTCCTACGTCATACTGCTGCGGATAGATCCCGCTACTTGTTAGCGGGATCTCAGCATAGCTATCTTAAAGCTAAGTAATATAAGTCAACCCAGCTAGGATTCTTTTGATTGATCAAATTAATTTTCCACTGCCTTGGCCATTCTTTCAGGCGCCTTTCTCTTGCAATAGCTAAACTTATATCTTCAAACTCTTCAAAATATACAAGTTTATTTACATTATATCTTGATGTAAAACCTGAAACAATTTTGTTTTTGTGTTCCCAAATCCTCTTGATCAAATTTGCAGTTACACCAATATATAATGTGCTATTAGCTTTATTTGTAAGTATATAGATATATGATAACTTCATCTTAATCGTTTATAGCTAAAGTAACTGAGGTTTACCAACATTATACTACACCATCATGCCACAATAAAACTTACCATCATACCGCCGCGAACCGTCATCTTTTAGCCGCTAACACGTAGCGAAAAGCTTTCACAATAACCTATTTTCTTTGAAACTAAAATAGCTACTGAACGTAATAATAATGTGGTCTATTAATTCTATTCCTATACTTTGGCAAGCTTCTGCTAGTTGCCTAGTAAGAGATATATCGCTATTTGAAGGTTGTGTATCTCCGCTTGGATGATTGTGAGATATTACAATGGATGTTGAACCAATCAAAAGTGCGCGCTTGATGATCTCTCTGACATAAAGAGGAGTTTGATCTACTGTACCAACGTTTTGCAGGTCTTCCGCTATTAGACGATACTTTTTATTCATGTAGATAACACGAAAATTTTCCTTATTGAGGCTTCCTATACTTATTCTTAAATAATCAAGCAATTTTTCCCAGTTATCGATTATAGGCAGGTCTTTTATTTCTTCTCTTGCAGAACGAACAAAGGCTTGTTTCACACAAAAGATGGCAGATATTGCTGCATTGCTGACACCATCAACATTTTGCAGTGCTTCCAGGTCAGCATTAAAAACTTTATTCAAACTGCCAAAATTTTCTATCAAACTCTTTGCTATCGGCTTTACATCAATTCTACTGTATGCTGAATATAAAATGTGCTCTAAAACTTCATAATCAAGTAATGATTGTCCATTATCTAAAATAATTTTCTCTCTTAGGCGCTTTCTATGCCCCTTTTTGTAATTTTTCATCATTAATGGATTGCTTGTCTCTTATAATAAGAAATTGAATTTTTAAGTAAAATATTTAATAAAGCACATGGTGCATAATTGTAAGAACATTCATTTTTGAAGACAGTAAATGGTGTCATCAAAGTAGCTGACGCGAGCTCTACTTCATACCGCCGCGGTATCTCAGCAGATCCCGTTAACAAGCAGCGGGATGATGATTGTCAGGCCAGTGCCCCTATAATGTCATCCCAGTGCCTATTTCTTTGTCATCCCAGTGCCCAGACACTGGGATCCAGGAAAAAGAATGATGTCATGAAAGTAGCTGACACTTATGATGGTGTCATCAGAGTAGCCCCTTTTTTGTCATCCCAGTGTCTTGACTACTTGGATCCAGGAAACTTAACTCTACACCAAGTAAATGTACAATAAGAACTAGATTCCAGCGTCACGTGCTGGAATGACAGCAGTTCTACGTCATACCGCCGCGGTATCTCTTAGCCGCTAACAAGTAACGGTATGATGATTCTTCAA
>NZ_JAPQLJ010000006.1:0-10089 GCF_028982115.1 Wolbachia endosymbiont of Drosophila tsacasi
TTTCAAAAAAATCTTTGGAACGGAAAAAAATAAGAATATCCTGATCCACTTTTTGAACGATATTTTAGGGTTTACTGAGATAAATGCAATACAAGAAGTTGAGTTTCTTAGCACTATTATGGATCCCGAAGTTGCCTCTGATAAACAAAGTATTGTTGATGTTCTCTGCAAGGATTCTCACGGAAATAGATATATAGCAGAAATGCAGCTCGCTAGAGACAAGGGCTTCGAAAAACGCGCTCAATTATATGCCGCTAAAGCCTACTCAAGACAATTAGATAAATCTGGCAACTACATTGATTTAAAGAAAGTCTTCTTTATTGCTATATCAAATTGTAACTTACTTCCTGAAGAAATTGATTATATCTCTACTCATAATATACGTGATATAAAAACTAACGGCCATTACTTAAAAGATTTTCAATTTATCTTTATAGAATTACCAAAATTTTCAAAAAGCAAAGTAGAGCAGTTAGAAAGTATAGTAGAAAGGTGGTGTTTCTTTTTTAAATACGCAGAAGAAACAACAGAAGAGGACTTAAAAGAGATAGCAGAAAAAGCGCCAATAATAAAGCTAGCATATGATGAATTAGACAAGTTTCGTTGGGACGAAAAAGATTTAGTAGCTTACGAAGAAAGAATAATGGATCTATGCAAAGAAGAAGCCATTCTTGAATACAGACTTGATCTTGCTGAAGAGAAAGGTATACAAAAAGGTATAGAGAAAGGAAAAATTGAAGGGAAAATTGAAGGGAAAATTGAAGTTGCAAAAGCGATGCTGGCTAATAATGTTGATATTGACACTATTGTCAAGTTTACTGGCCTTTCTATTAGTGAGATTGAAGAATTAAGTGGAAATCTGTGAACGGTTACACTTGGAAAACTTTTGTGGCATAATTTAAGTGGGCAGTGTAGTCTACGATTACCGCATAATTTACTATATAGATATTCCAGAACATACAGACTTCAATTGAACACAGAAAAGATTCTTATCAAAGTTAATTACCCTTATTGTCAATAACTATTAGCTACAGACCAGTTCTTGTTAAGTTACAGTAAAGAAATGGGTCATATATAGCTAAACTGACTTACGATAATTTGAAAAACCGTCATTCCGCTACTAGTTAGCGCCGCGGCGGCATAGCTATAGAATATAGATCAGAAGTGACAAAGCCTAAAAAAAGGCCTAATATAACACAAAAAGCTTTATGAAAATCAGAGTTGGAGTAATAGGCTGCTTAGGCAAAATGGGCAAGAAAATACTCAATGAATTAATTACAAATACCAAAGTGGAAATAGCAGGTGCTGTTGCCCGTTCAGGCAGTAAGTACATAGATTCAGATATTGGACCAATTATAGCCAATCTAGGAATCAAGTTTACAAGTTCTATTAGTGGCATATTTGAGTCATCTGACGTTGTAATAGATTTTACAACTAAAGAATGTATGTTAGACTGCCTTAAAGCAGCTGTAAAATTTAAAACACCGCTGGTTAGTGGCACAACTGGAATAGAAGGTGTCGATTTAAAAGAGTATGCTGCTGAAGTTCCAATATTATGGTCAGCAAATATGAGTGTTGGGGTTAATGTGTTGCTGAAATTGGTAAAAAAAGCTGCTGAGCTTTTAGGTAATGAATATGACGTTGAGATTTGGGAAATGCATCATAACTTAAAAAAGGATTCACCATCTGGAACAGCTATAGAACTTGGCAAAACAATTGCTAACGCTTCAAAAGTGGATTTTCAGTCTAATCAATATTTACATAGTGGTTCAAACATAAGAAAAAAGGGGGGAATAGGTTTTGCAGTATCTCGTGGAGGTGGAGTAATAGGAGATCACAGCGTGATGTTTGTTAATTCTGATGAACGGATAGAACTAAACCACAAAGCAATTGATCGCACAACATTTGCTAGAGGAGCTGTTCAAGCAGCAGTATGGCTATATGAAAATAAAAGAGAAATTCCGGGGCTCTATTCAATGCAGGATGTGATATGAGCAATACACGTGCCTCTGTTAAAGATTTAAATCTCTGGTATGGCTCTAAGCAAGTTTTATTCGATATAAATTTGAATATTTATAAAAGAAAAGTTACTACTTTTATCGGACCATCCGGGTGCGGTAAATCAACATTTTTGCGTTGTTTTAATCGTATGAATGACTATGTACCTAGATGCAAAACTGTTGGTGAATTAGATATCGATGGGCTGGGTGATATATATTCACGCGATATGGATGTTGTGCTACTCAGAGCAAAAGTTGGCGTGGTATTTCAAAAACCAAATCCTTTTCCAAAATCAATATATGACAATGTTGCTTATGGGCCAAAACTGCATGGTATGGTGAAGGATAAGCAAAAATTGAATGAGATGGTGGAAAATAGTTTAACTAAAGTTGGCTTATGGGAAGAATTAAAAGACAGATTGCAAGATAGTGCACTCGATTTATCCGGTGGCCAACAACAGAGGCTATGCATCGCTCGCGCAATTGCAGTGAAGCCAACTATTTTATTAATGGATGAACCGTGCTCCGCTCTCGATCCAATGGCAACCAATGCAATCGAAAATCTTATACAAGAGCTGAAATTAAGGTTTACTATAATTATGGTAACTCATTCAATGAAGCAAGCTAAAAAGTTATCTGATAGTGTAATTTTCTTTCATAATGGCAGAATTGTTGAGTCTGGAAGCACTCAAGAAATATTTGAAGATGCTCAATCTCCCTTAACAAAGGAGTATATCCTGGATCATTAAATTTCTGTCATCCTATGGCTTTGCGATTAAATCCATTAGCTTCAAAAATTGTAATACTTAAAAATATGATTGAATAATTATTAATAATAGTGTATAATTATTAACGTTTTTCAGGCATTTTTGTTATGGCTTTTTCTAAATTTCTCGATCCAAAAAATGACTTCGCGTTCCGGCGTATCTTTGGTACTGAGAAAAACAAAGATATTCTTGTTCATTTTCTCAATGATATTCTAGGTCTCACTGGTGAGGCTGAAATAAAAGATGTAAAATTTCTAAGTCCCATTCAAAACCCTGAAATTGCCGCTAAAAAGGAAAGTATTGTCGATGTACTCTGTAGAGATTCTACAGGTGTTCAATTTATTTGCGAGATGCAGGTTGCTAGAACGACTGGCTTTGAAAAACGTGCCCAATACTATGCTGCTAAAGCTTATTCAAGCCAAGCCGGTGTAGGTGACAAATATCATGAACTTAAAGAAGTTATCTTCATTGCTATCACTGATTTTATTCTATTTCCTCATAAATCAGCCTACAAATCCGATCATGTCACTCTTGACAAGGTAACCTTTGAACATGATCTAAAAGACTTTAGTTTCACTTTTATAGAGTTGCCTAAATTTAAGAAGAAGGAAGATCAATTGGAAAATATAGTCGAAAAGTGGTGTTATTTTTTTAGGTATGCAAATCAGACTAGCGAAGAGGATCTAAAAAAAATAGTAGGAAGTGATATAATTATTGGTAGGGCTTACAATGAATTGAACCAATACAATTGGAGTGAAGAAGAGCGGTTTACGTATGATCAAGCTAAGAAACGTGAGGATGATAATTTATCTTGCCTTAAACAAAAACTTAATGAAGGCATCCAAATCGGTAGAGAGAAAGGTAGAATTGAAGGAAAAATTGAAGTTGCAAAAACAATGTTGGCTAATAATGTTGATGTTGACACTATCGTTAAGTGTACAGGTCTTTCCATTAGTGAGATTGAAGAATTAAGGAATGTGTTAAAAGAGTATTTGAATGACAAAATATAATGTTAAGAAGTCTAATCTACTTTCAATTCCCCAGTATGTAAATTGCGTGGTAAAGATTCTAATTCCTTTGCAGTACTTAAACTTTTATTTTTTGCATGTATACCAAGCTTATTAAATTCTCGGGCAGCAGGAAACACCCTTGCTTCAAGCGAACCAGCAGTTTTATTATAATGATCAACAGCGCTTTTTAAGCTCCTGCGCAAATTATCAAAGTTTTCACCCATTGTGCAAATGCGCTCATATAAAATATGACCTAGTTCACTGATTTTCTTTGCATTTTCAGCTATCATCTCTTGCTTCCATCCATACGCTATTGCTCTCAGCAACGCAATTAGAGTGATCGGTGTTGCAATGATCACTTTTTTTTCCACTCCAATCTCTATCAAAGCAGGCTCATATTCCAGCGCTGCACTAAAAACCCCCTCCCCTGTTAAGAAAAGCACCACAAGTTCTGGCGTATTTTCAAATTGATTCCAATACTCTTTTTTACCTAAGTCATTTATGTGTTTTTTTATTGCCAGGGAATGATTCTTTAATTTCTCCTTTTGTATTTGCAAATCATTCTGTGATATAGCATCCATGTAGGAATCCAGTGGCACTTTAGCATCTATTATTATTTGCTTTCCAGATGGCATTTTAATTATTAAATCAGGACGCAATAAATTATCCTCGTTTTTATCAATCACTGAGGCTTGAGTAAAAAAATCGCAATATTCAATCATTCCCGCCATTTCTACCACTCTCTTTAACTGCATTTCACCCCATTTTCCTCTAATGTGAGGCTTTCTCAAGGCATTAGCAAGGCTGGAAGTTTGGTTCATCAGCGCTCCAATTTGCTCCTTTAAACCTTCATAGGCCCCTACCCTCTCTTTTTCTAGCTCACGTATTTCATTATCGAATTTTTCTAATTTTTCTTTTATTGGAGTGACAACTTCGTTAATCGTTGCTTGTCTTTTTTTAAAATCGCTTTCCGTTTCTTTTAATTTACTATCGATTACTTCCTTTGCTAAGTTCAGAAAATTATTGTTATTTGTCTGCAAAGCATCAAGAGAGAGCGCTTTAAAAGTGTTTGTTAATCTCTCCTCTGCTTTTGTTAGTAACTCTATTTCCTTTTTCTTTTCCTCACGTTCTTTTTGCAGAGTTACTTCAAGTTCTGCTCTTTTGACCCTTAAATCAACTATTTCTTCATTATTCGTAAGCAAACTTTGTTTTGTCTCTTGAAGTTCTTGCTCTAATTTACATAAATTACCCTCAAGGTTTGCTTTCTTTTCGCTCAGTTTCTTTACGATAATGTAGAAAAATAGTAATAGAGAGACAACCAGAGCTATAGAATTGAAAAGCATCAGAATACAAAAAAAACCGTACTCTTAATACTATCTAATTTTTCTGTATATAAAAAAGAAAAAAGAGCACCTAAAGAAGTGCTCTTTTTTTGGAAGTTTGTTTATAGTTTATTACTTGTCTTATCATTACCAGCAGCTTGCACGCTAGGCGCAGTAAACGATGTTGCAGGCTTTGTTCCTTCTACACCGCCAACTCCTAATTGCTCACCTAAATTTTCATCAAAACCATAGAATGTTTCATCAGTATCATCTCCACAGCTATTTGTTTCTGGTGATCCTAAATTATCTTCCTCACTTTCTGTAGGTTCACTCAATCCAACCCTTACGAAACTCAAGCTACCAGAGTTTGATGTGCTATCATTTGCAGACGCTTCAGGTTGAGAATTGTCAACCCCTTTAGCCAAAGGTTGATATTTTTGTATAGAATCTATTACAACAAATGTCGACCCTTCCTTAAAGCTTAAGGAGCTTTTCATTTTATCTATATCATTAAATACTCGGTTATCACCTATTTTTTGCAGCGCGCTAATAAATAGAGATACGGAACCATCCCCATTTTCCTTCTTACTAAAATTGATTTTAAAATCACTTTTATTGCAGTATATTTCTGCACGATATTTACCATTATTTTTTTGTGTTTATAATCTTCTAGCTTTTGTTGAATATCATCTGCAAGACATAGTTCTAATTTTTCGTCAAAAACGTTGATAGTAGAAGATTCTCTCTTAGATTTCTCAGAGTTTGGTATTTCTTCAACTTTAAGGTAGTTTTCATTTAATGCTTCTTTTTGAGTTTTGGTGTTGTAGTACTTTTTGATTGTGCTTGAGCAGGTTCCTGTCTCTCATTGCCTGAAGACTTCTCTTGCTGTGATGTATTTTGTTGAGTAGCATTTGCTTTACCACCAAACAACCACTTCCAACCTGATGAAATTTTTCTTGCAATCCATGAAATTCCTGTGTGATCAGCAATCCACTTAAAAAACTTTTTTATTTTTCCCCACATATTTTACCCCTATAATTAATAATAAATTAACTCAGTTATTACATATAAAGTCTAACCTGTCAACTGTGGAAAGAAAATATATGGTATAAAAAGAAGTAAAATGGTTCTATAGCTAAACTGACTTACGGCAATTTGAAAAACCGTCATTCCACTACTAGTTAGCGGAATCTATCCGTGGCGGTATGACGTGTTGCTTTGGTCAGCTATAAAGATGATGCTGTGGAAGTTTTTAGTACTTGCTCGCAACTTTCAACAATTTAATAGCACTGGTGTTTACAACCTCTCCGCCGACACGCTTAGTGACAAAGAACCTCACATAAGGTTTATTCGTATAAGGGTCTCGTAATATTCTCATTCCTCTGTTATCTACAATCTTATAAGCTTGTTTGAAATCTGCCATCGCAATTACCGGTAGCTGATTGTTTGGCACCGGTGGCATATCGGCAGATTGATATACTGGTATTCCCATTAAGGTATCTGGAGCTTCAAGCGACAAACTTGGTTGCCAGAGATATTGGCCCTCTTGAGATTTTAGCAGCCTAATGTTCTTCAACGTACTCCTGTTCATCAAAAATGACGCATCTTTGGAATAATATTCATCCAGAGAGTAATACAACATCATTATTGAATCGCTATCTAATTTTTCAGTTTTAACTTGCTCTATTTTATTATAACTGTTTCCATTTTCATAAGTTAAAATTCCTTTGGGTTGAAAAGTGCCCTCACCTTTAATGAAGCTTCGCTTTCTTCCTTACTAAAAGTCTCGGCAATCTTTTCCACCAGCCAACTCTCAACATCAACAAACGCATCATCGAGTAACTTTTGTGATATTTGTGGTTGAGCATATAACTCGTAAGTCGTGATAGAAATCTTTTGGATTTTGGGTGTGTCCGTATCTTTTGCAAAATCATACTTAGATTTATTGCCACCGTCCTCATCATCTACTGTTTCACTGCTCCAACCTGCACCGGCACGGTTAAAATCTTCTATAATGTAATCCAATGTTTCAGTAGAGATTCTTTGATTGGAGCATATTTGTCGCATTGGGGACGAATCAGTTACGCGCTTGTTTATGCGTTTTACAATATGCGGAGTAACTAGATACCCTCCAATATCATTATCATCTCCACTGAGGGTTTTGTGTGATAAACCGCTTTCCATTCCCTTGCGGATATAATCAGAAAAATATTTATCACTTGTTCTAAAATCTGTATTTACTTCTGGCCGTTGAGCTGCAGTTTCGATCAAGTCTAAACGCTCTTTGCAACTATCAATGGCATTATTTACCTTGCATAGCTGCTCAATCGTTGCAGAATCAGCACGCCCTTTGCTCTCAATTTCTTTTAATTTGCGATCATTTATTAATTTAAATTGCTCCCATGATGAAGCGAGTTCATTAATACGGTGAGCGATATCGGTAAGTGACATAATAGCCTCCTTTGAAAATGAAATTAGAATGGAAAATTAGTTAGCATTAGACTTCTTTTGAATTTTGCAGGCAACTGTGTTGTAATTTGAAGATAACAACCCTGTTGTTAACTACACTTCAGCATGAAAAAAAACCGAAGAAAACTTATTTGTTGAGAATATGAAGCTAGAAACAGCGTGGCACTTTGTACCACGCTTAGTACTGTAAGCTTAATCCAGCAATCAAATTAAGCGAGGCAAAACAAAAAATAATAACACTATATAACGTTCGTTTTTTTGTGTCAAGCACTTTTTTTTATCTGCTTCGATTAGATAAGGGATTTCAATATTAATTCTGCACTACTTGCAGTTTTTGTAATGGGTCTGCCAATGACGATATAATCGGCTCCTGAATTTATTGCTTCTCTTGGTGTTGCTGTTCTTTTTTGGTCGTCATGACCTGGATCTATACGAATTCCTGGAGTAATGATTTTAAAGTCTTCACCGCATTCTTGGCGCACTTCTTGAGCTTCCAATGCAGAACAGACTATTCCATGGAGTCCAATCTTTTTTGCAAGCTTTGCAAGCAAAATTACCTGTGATTTTACCTCTCTTGCTACTCCAAGCTCGTTTAAATCCTCATTGCTCATACTAGTTAGCACTGTCACTCCAATCAGCTTTATTTTTGTGCCTTGCACCACACTTAGCGCTTCTTCAAGCATTTTTGTTCCACCGCTGATGTGCAGAGTTAACATTCCAATGCTCAGAACTTTTATTACTTCAACGGTTTTAGCTACAGTGTTTGGAATGTCATGCAATTTCAGATCTAAAAAAATTGGTACATTACATTTTGCAACTTCTTGCACTCCAGAGAGACCATGAGCAGCAAAAAATTCTAATCCCAGCTTTACCATGCCAACTTTACCACGCAGAATATTAGCTAGAGAAATAGCCTTATTTAAGTCTTGTGTATCCAGTGCGCATATTATTGGGTTCATTATCTTGCATGATTTATTTTATAATAAGACTAATTGTTGTATTGTCAAGTTCTTGCACTCTGATTGAATTGACTGTATTCATTACATACTTCCTTTAATAGAGATGAAGGTTTGGTCGGAGTGGATGAGCGACTGTTATATCCAGAATCTTCCTCGGATCCATACTCACGATCTCCTGCATATAAAGAAACAGATGTTTCGTCTGGCAATGATGCATATTCAGAATCTTTTACAAGTTCTGGCAAGTGTTGTACGGCTGTTTCTTTTAGTTCTTCTAATAAAGATTTTATTACTTGAATCTCACCAGACACTTTTTTTAATACTGCTTCTATATTATTATCTCTACTTCTTTTTATTGGTCTTTCTATCTCGCATGCTATATGTTGTATAGCCCGTTGTATAAGACTCACTATTTCCTTCAAACCTTTTTGAAGTTGTTCTATTTGGTAGCATCGAACAAGGAAAAATCTTGTTAAACCTGAAAGAAACTATTTTATCCAGTGCTATAACAATTTTTAAATATAATTTATTAAGAAGTATTTTTGCAGTTATAACCGGAACGCTCAATGGTGCTAGAGTGCCCGTTTGGGAGCATGGTTTTGGAGGAACGGTTAAACCACTGATGGAGTCTATTACAACTACCTCGATTAGAAGATTGTATAATCTAACCGTCCCAAGCTTAAATACTTCTTCATTATAAGTTATAGGAGGTCAATTACAATGACAAAAAGTAAATTAGAGGTAATGAATCCTGATGCAGCAGGGATAGATGTTGGTTCGGCTGTACATTATGTATGTATACCCGAGAGAAGAGATGAGCAACGTGTTCAAAAATTTGGCTGCTTCACTGAAGACCTTCATAATTTAGCAAGGTGGTTAAAAAAGTGTAAAGTTACAACCGTAGCGATGGAATCAACTGGTGTATATTGGATTCCTTTGTTTCAAATACTGGAATCTTACGGTTTTGAAGTTAAGTTGGTAAATGCGCGACATGTAAAAAATGTACCTGGGAGAAAGTCAGATGTTCAGGACTGTCAGTGGTTACAACAACTACATAGTTATGGATTACTCCAAGGGTCATTTAGGCCAGATAGCCAGATGTGTGTATTGCGTAGTTACGTGCGACAACGTAAGAACCTCACTGAAAGTGCATCTACACATGTTCTGCGTATGCAGAAGGCATTAATTCAAATGAATATACAACTGCATAGAGTTATAAGAGATATAACAGAAGTAACTGGTATGAAAATTATCAAGGCTATAATTAAAGGCGAAAGAGATTCTGGGAAATTGGCTCAATTCAGGGATGCACGAATAAAAAATGATCAGTCTACTATAGCAAAAGCGTTAGCTGGCGATTATAGAGAGGAACATGTATTCAC
This sequence comes from Wolbachia endosymbiont of Drosophila tsacasi, assembly GCF_028982115.1. NCBI lineage: Bacteria > Pseudomonadati > Pseudomonadota > Alphaproteobacteria > Rickettsiales > Anaplasmataceae > Wolbachia > Wolbachia endosymbiont of Drosophila tsacasi. The sequence continues at coordinate 9,910 of NZ_JAPQLJ010000006.1, forward strand.
GCTAAAGCAAGAATTTGAACTATATAATATTTATCAAGAAAAAATAGCAGAATGTGATAGAAATATTGAGGTCTATTACAAAACGTTTGAAACAAAATCTAACGAAAGTAAACAGTTGAGTAAGGAAAAGAATAAGCACAGAAAAAGTAAGCCTGACTTTGCTTTGCACGAGGAACTGCA
>NZ_JAPQLJ010000007.1:0-3096 GCF_028982115.1 Wolbachia endosymbiont of Drosophila tsacasi
TTAGTAAATTTCTTAAACATTTAAACTAAGGTGAGTTGCGTTTAAAAGCAGCTAAATTGCAGTGTTTAAGATTAAAAAAACCGCCAATACAGAAAATAGACAATGACTAGGGCTTCTTTTGCCTTTTTTTTATTTGGTAAATTTCTTAATATTTATAGCTAAACGACAACCGTCATCCCGCTACTTGTTAGCGGGATCTTCTTGTTAGCGGATGAGATACCGCGAATGAATCGCGGTATGACGTAGGGCTACAGGTGTCATCCCAGTGTCAAGCACTGGAATGATATCATAGGAGCACTGCCCACTGGTGGCCCAAACTACAACGTTCGTACAGTTGTGGGCGTGATGACGGTAACATGAATTACTTTAGCCATGCAATCAGGCTCCCTAAAAACACTTTATAGCTCTTGAGTATAAAAAAAATTCCTTTAATAATAAGGCATGCTGATCAGGAATTTAATAAAACAAGCGACTAAAGTAGGAAGCAGTGAAAATGTAATACGATATATTGAGTATCTCTATCAATTTGAGAAGTTTAGAAACACATTAAACCTCACTTTATCACTAATAAAACAAAATAGGCTTTCGTTTGAAATATACCAAGAGGGATTAGTGGATATGGAAGAGGGAGTGTGTAAGACAATCAGGTCTTCCGGTGAAAATAGATATGTTATTGTACTGAGGAAGTCAAACCCATACATTATAGTGCATGAACTTTCACATATGGTTGAAAATGAGCTTAACTTAAGCCTAGAGCAGGAATTTCTCCATAAGGTTTACCAGGATATTGAGCAGAATTTAAGGCAAGCAAATGTTCTTGTGCAGAAAATTATTAGCCAAGTTATATTTAAGGAGATACAAGCTTATCAAACTGCAAAGTCACGCGCATCTGAATTGTTTGCACGCTATTTTGAGCTATTTGCTTGGGCACAAGAGGTTTATCCTAAGGATAAAGAATACTTAATTCGCACTCAAGATTTAAACAAAGTGTTCCTTGCTACTGATCAATGGAAAAAGAGCTGCCTGGATCCACAAATGATGGATAGAATAGATAAGGAAATCAAGGAATACAGCAATAAAACCGCCACTAAAGACGTAACCAAAATGCAAAGCAGTTGGACTAATAAATTTTCTCCTGGGGGCAAAAAAATTAGCTCCATATTTGGAGATGATGATTAGCTTATAGTGCAGGTTTTCCTACGTCATAGCGCAATTCATTCCACAGCTGTACGAACATTGCAATTAGCAGGTAATTTGCGCAACAGACGGTGTCATCCCAGTGCTCCGACACTGGGATCCAGCCTTTCCATAATCATCAAAACGTCGTATTTTAACATAAAACAGCTAATTTTATACTCACCAACTTAATAAAATTTCTGGATGCCAGACTGGCATGACACCCTAGTGGTAGCACAATGTTCGTACAGTTGTGCGCGGTATCTCATCCGCTAACACGTAGCGGAATGACGGTTGTCGGTAAATCTTTTAGCTATAGAAGTTAACTTTGCAGTTAACTTCTATAGCATTTCAAGATATAGTTTTTATAATAAAGTGTTCGAATATACATGAAAACCATTTTAGCTGTTGAAACAAGCTGCGACGAAACTGCAGTAGCAATTGTAAATAGTGAAAAGCAGGTCCTTGCTCACGAGATTCTTTCTCAAACAGAACACAAAAAACGCGGTGGGGTAATCCCTGAAATAGCTTCACGTGCTCATATGGAGCATTTAAGTGGTCTAATAAAAAGCGCCGTGGAAAAATCTAACCTTAACTTTTGTGACCTCAATGCAATTGCAGCAACATCAGGACCAGGACTCATAGGTGGACTAATAGTTGGTACAATAATGGCTAAAGCAATTGCGCATGTAGCACAAAAACCGTTCATTGCAGTGAATCACTTAGAAGCGCATGCATTGGTTATTAAGTTGCTGCATGAGGTAACATTTCCATTTTTAGTCCTACTAATATCAGGTGGTCACTGTCAATTTTTAATTGCACAAGATGTAGGTAAGTATATTAAACTTGGAGAAACACTTGATGATTCGTTAGGGGAAGCATTTGATAAAGTTGCTAAGATGCTGGATTTAAGCTATCCCGGAGGGCCATTAATTGAAAAGTTAGCTAAAAAAGGCAATGGTGCAAGATTTAAACTGCCAAGGGCGATGATAAAACGCTCTGGATGTAACTTTTCGTTTTCTGGAATCAAGACAGCAGTAAAAAACTTAGTGCAGAAACTCGAAATGAGCGAACAAGATGTGTGTGATATGTGTGCTTCGTTTCAAGAGTGTATTAGTGACATACTGCTGGACAGGGTTAGTAATGCGATTATTATGGCCGAATCTTTAAATATCAAAATCAATGACTTTGTGATTACCGGCGGAGTTGCAGCAAATAATTTCTTGAGAGAAAAATTGAAAAAACACACAAACTTAAATATATTTTTTCCCCCTAATAACCTATGTACAGATAATGCAGTAATGGTTGGATGGGCAGGAATTGAAAGGTTACAGAAGAATTATATAGATCCACTTAATTTTGCACCAAGGCCAAAGTGGGAGTTGGAGAGTTATTAAAAACTCTCAATTCGTAACCGTTCTTCTAAGAAACTTCCTTAACTAGCTCCTCTTGTTGCACTAAAGTATAGCCAAATTCTCGTGCCTTTTTGATCAAAAATTTTACAGCTCTCTCCTTATATCGTATTTCATAGTATTCCATTCCTTTTTTTACATATTCTTGTCCGTATTTGAGCATACTATAAAATATGCATGCTATTTTTCTTGCAATAGCTGTTATTGCTTTTGGTGCTCCTAATCGTTTTTTTAATCTTCTGTAGTATGCACCCAATGAACTTTTACTATTTCCTACAGAATTAGCAGCCATTCGAAATGCATTCGCAGCACGATTAATGACTTTACGCGTTCTTGTGCTAAACACTTTTTCTCCTGTAATTTTATTGGCAGGGCTGAGTCCTAACCACGATGAAAAGTGTTTTTCTGTTGACCATTTATTATGGTTTATACCAGTTTCTGAAATTATAGTCTGTATACTTAGTATATCAAGCCCTGGAACTTTAGTAAAATCCATACCAGTTATTCG
>NZ_JAPQLJ010000008.1:0-22603 GCF_028982115.1 Wolbachia endosymbiont of Drosophila tsacasi
GCAGCGGGATCTATGTTAAGAGATACCGCGAATGAATCGCGGTATGACGGTTAAGTAGGGTGTCATTCCAGTGCTTGGCACTGGAATCCAGCCTTTATTATGCAGCCACTTGGTTGAAATTACGTCTTCTGGATCCCAGTGTCAAGCACTGGGATGACAGGAAGAGAAGGCTACTTGGATGACACCTTGACGATTTGAAGAATCATCATACCGCTACGTGTTAGTGGCTAAGAGATACCGCGGCGGTATGATGTAGAACTGCTGTCATTCCAGCGCGTGACGCTGGAATCTAGAAAAAAGAACCAGTGTCAAGCACTGGGATGACAGGAGAAGGAGGCGCTGGTTTCAACACTATATCATGAACTTTCTAAAATTCATTGAACTGTGCTTTCAAACGGTGGTGCCGAGGTGTGAGTATAATAATTATCAGTATATAAAAGTCATAGCAGACAGACTTGAAGCGGCAAATGTTGGCAAAATGTGTCAAGGAAGTTTTTCGTTTCTGTGAGCTACTTGGCTCTCTGTTATAATGTTCGTTTGCTTGACCTAAGATCCAGGAGTATTTAAACTGAACCCTATACAGTGCTAAAAATGATAGGAAATCTAAGCGGAATAGTTGATGAAGTGCGCAGTGATTACATAATACTGAATGTGAATGATGTTGGCTATATGGTGTATCTTTCAGCCAAAACTTTAAATGCATGTTCCATCGGAAGTAGAGTTAAATTACTCATCGAAACCTATGCAAATAACAGAGAAAATGTCGCTCAGTTATATGGTTTTATAAGCAAAGAGGAACAGCAGTGCTTGAGGTTGCTTGTTAAAGTAAGCGGTGTTAGCTATAAAACTGCAATGTCAATTTTGAGTAAATTAACTCCAGAACAGCTGTTTTTGGCAATTATGAATGAGGATAAAGTAGCACTCAAGATGAGTGGCCTGGGCCAAAAACTCATAAATCGAATCATCACTGAATTAAGTGGCAAAGTGAGTAAATTAGAAATAAATAACAATAATTTTCATCCAATTAATGAAGATGCCCTTTCAGCATTGATCAATCTTGGGTATGAAAAAATGAAAGCTTATGATACGATAAAAAAAATACAAGACGAATTGTCAAATCTGGACACCAAGGATATTATTCGCATGGCGCTTAAGGAGCTCTCAACATTATGAAATCAATATCGTGCGGTAAAGAATATGCTGAAGATGCGCGTAATATCAACATCAGACCTGAGCAACTTGATGATTTTGTCGGACAAAAAGACTTAATACAAAATTTAAAAGTGTTTATAAATGCTGCAAAGAAGAGAACTGAAGCTTTAGATCACGTTTTATTGTATGGTCCCCCAGGACTTGGCAAAACAACTTTAGCACAAATTGTTTCTAAAGAATTAAGGGTCAGCTTCCGCGCAACTTCTGGTCCTTTACTTAGTAAAGCTGGGGACTTGGCTGCAGTGCTTACCACTTTAAATGCAAAAGATGTCCTATTTATCGACGAAATCCATAGATTAAATCGTAACATTGAAGAAGTTTTATATACCGCTATGGAAGATTTTTGCCTGGACATATTAGTAGGTGAAGGGCCATCTACTCGCACTTTAAGGATAGATCTACCACCATTTACATTAATTGGAGCAACAACACGGCTTGGATTACTTTCTGCGCCGCTGAGGGATCGTTTTGGTATCCCTTTGCATCTTGAATTTTATTCTTTTGAGGAGCTGGTTAATATTATAAAAAGAGGTGCAAGAGTTCTTTCTGCTGAAATTGAAGAGAATGCCGCACAGGAAATTGCCTGCCGTGCGCGTGGCACTCCAAGAATTGCTTTGAGATTACTGAGGAGAATAAGGGATTTTGTTGAAGTAAAAGACGATAAAAAAATCACTTATGAAGTCGCTGATTCTGTATTGCTAAAATTGGGTGTAGATAAAATGGGATTAAATAAATTAGACATGCATTATCTAAGATTTTTATTCAACACTTCAGGCCCTGTTGGGATTGACACTATATCTATTGCGCTATCTGAAGATGCCGGCAATATTGAAGAAACAGTGGAACCTTATTTAATCAAAATTAGTTTTGTAAAGCGGACACCAAGAGGGCGCGTTTTAACTGATCAAGCAAAGGAGCATTTGAGCTTTCAACATTAGAAGCTTTGCCATAATTTATGTTGACTAATTGATATAATGCTCGTACGCTAGTATTATGTGTTAACGATAATGGAGAGTATATGTTAGGCAAGATTACAGAACTCTGGAAAAAGCTCTGGGAAAGCATTCCAGTCTTTCGCAATAAAGATGAAGTTAAAAATCCTCATGTGTCTATGGTGGGGGAACTTCCTTCTGATGATACAACTTTAAAACCGGATAAGAAAAAGCCAGAAGAGCATCTTACCCTTCTAAGTAATAAAGCAAAGGAGAGCAGTAATTCTGATAAAACAAAAGGACTTTCTAGCGATTTGAGCACTCAGGATATACCTAAATCAACACCGGACAAGAATAAGCGTAAAATGTCGAGTTAGAAAGCGATGAAGAATGGAATAAGTTCTTTGCATTACAGAACAACCCTTCTACCAATACCACAAACCAAAAACCTTTTTCTCCGAAGAAAGGAGAACCTCAGTATCACGACAAAGAGATTGTAGGCAAAATTGCTGACCAAATTAAATCAGAGATATCTGAAGGTATGAAAAATAATACCATAGGGGCCATAATGATAAAAGAAGGCAAAAGGGAAGGGAATATTGTTTACCCTTCCGTGAGAGTTGTGTTGAATGTTAGTAAAGAAGGGGTAGATATAGCTAAACTTCTAAGTGGTGATATATGTAAAAAGTATAAGGTCAAAACAATTACATTTTGTCATCCTAATCAAGAAAAAAAGAGATGGGCATGTTGCTATATTAATGATAATGGGGAAAGAGTTTATGAAGTAATTAGTGGATTATATGAAATGACTTTAAAGTGGTATGTTGATGAAAAAGAATGTAAAATTAAAATTAATATTGACGATAAGAATGGTGTAAGGCTCCTTGAAAGCAACGGTATTACTGAAGAACAGTTGCGTGCAAACAAAGAAGTAAAAGTAGGCAAGAGACGTGAATCAAAGTCTTTACATATGAAGCATTAGCATCACAATTGCCACAAACACAATTACAACAAAGCTCTGAAGAAGTAAAATTTTTGGAGCAGCCTTCAACAAATGTAGAAGACTTGAGCGGCGCACCACAAAAGCATCAAGCTTCTGCTGCTCAAAATAGGTAAAGTAGTGAAAATTCAGTATAAGTTGCTTGTACCTACAAGTAACTTATACTCTTATAATGAGCAACATAATACTACCAAGAAATTTCTACGAGCGGCCGACCTTAACTGTAGCTGGAGAGTTATTGGGAAAAGTCCTCAAATTTTCTAACTTTAGTGGAATAATAACCGAAGTTGAAGCCTATATAGGAATGAATGACCCAGCTTGTCACGCGGCAAGAGGCTATACTAACCGAACCTCAGTAATGTTTGGTATGCCGGGGTTTTCATACGTGTATTTTATATATGGAATGTATTACTGTTTAAATATTGTAACAGAAGCAGAAGGGTTCCCAGCAGCAGTGTTAATACGGGGATTAAAGCTCATTGAACCGCTTGAAGCAAACTTAGGCGGACCAGGAATATTGTGCAAAAGATTAAACATTACAAAAGAACATAATAAGCAAGACCTTACTATAAGCCACGAATTTTGTGTTTATGAATCTCACCTCAAACCAGATTATGTTTGCACTCCGAGAATCGGAATTAGTAAAGGCCAAGAGAAATTTTGGCGGTTTAAAAACTTAAGATCTTGCGTAGACTATTTGCCAATCGGATAATCACCAGTGAAACAAGCATCGCAATATTGTGGTGTAGCATTGTTACGCACCTCTCCTTTAACAGCCTGATATAGCCCATCAATACTCAAGAAGGCTAGGCTATCTACTTCTATAACTTCCTTAATTTCCTCTACAGATTTATTTGCAGCAATTAAATCTTTGCACTCTGGTGTATCTATTCCATAAAAACAAGAATGCTTAATTGGTGGGCTTGAAATTTTGAGGTGAATTTTTTTTACTCCTGCATCCTTTAGCATAACTATTATATTTGTTAACGTACTACCACGCACTATACTATCATCTATTAAAATTATGTTTTTACCCTTCAAAGTGTGCTTATTAGCATTGAATTTTAATTTTATTCTCACTTTACGTACTTCAGCGGTTGGTTGTATAAAAGTTCTTCCTATGTAATGATTACGAATTATCCCCAGTTCCATAGGTAATCCTGAATGCTTTGCATATCCAATAGCTGCAGGTATTCCAGAATCAGGTATTGGTATAACCATATCTACATTGTTTTTTGGTGGGCTCTCTTCTGCAAGTATTCTTCCTATTTCTTTTCTTATATCATATATGGACCTATTCTCCATTATGCTGTCTGGTCTCGAAAAGTAGACGTATTCAAAAACACAAAAACTTGATTTTTGCTGTGGGAAAGGAAACATTGAGGCTAGCTTACTATCCGAACTGATGGTAACTAATTCGCCTGGTTCTATTTCTCTAATAAACTCTGCATTTATTATATCAAGAGCACAAGTTTCAGATGCAAGAACGTAAGAACCGTTTAACTTTCCTAAAACAAGAGGCCTGATTCCAGATGGATCACGTACTCCAATAACTACTTCTTGATTGATTGCCACAAAAGAATAAGCACCTTGTATTTGCTTTAGTGCATATATAAAACTCTCTAAAAAGCTATCTTTTTCACCGCTTGCTGTCAGATGCACTACTACTTCTGTATCAATATCTGACTGAAAAACGCACTCTTGTTTAATTAATTGTTCGCGTATCGAAGAAATATTAATTAAATTACCATTATGTGCTATGGCGAAATCCCCAAATTTGCCACTTTTGCTAAACATGGGCTGCACTCCAAATTTATTGCCACTTGTTGAGTATCGAACATGACCTATTGCACAATCTCCAGGTAAGGATTTCTTTATTTCATCTATATCATCAAATACGCTGCTCACTTGACCTTGAAAGTGATAAGAGAGCAGCTTATCGTTGTTACTGGTTACTACGCCAAAAGACTCTTGACCTCTATGCTGCAAAGCATGGAGAGCAAGTATAGAGTTAAAAGCAGCGCTTTGGTTACAACTTATGCCAAATACCCCACATTCCTCACGCATTTCATCTAGCATAAAAACTAATTAAGTAAAATTTAATTTTACTTTAGCATAGGTAAAATACAAGTATTTTGTTGTTCATCTGCTTTTATTGCCAGCAATAGCCCTATACATATTAAGCTTGCAGCAGTTGTACTTCCTCCATATGACAGAAATGGCAGTGGATCGCCTATCACAGGCAAGAGGCCCATTGACATTCCAATGTTTATAAAGAAATGAGCGCTAAAAAAGGCAAAAATGCCGATGGATACCGACTTAGAAAAATAATTTTTCGACCTATAAGCGGTAGAGAAAATTATGCCAAGTAATGAGGTATAAAGCAAAATTAAAGCCATGCTACCTAAAAAGCCCCACTCCTCACTCAGCACTGCAAAAGCAAAATCTGTACGCTTTTCCGGCAAAAATCCAAGTTGAGTTTGACTTCCGTTAACAAAGCCCTTACCAAGCAAACCTCCTGAACCAATAGCTATCTGAGATTGCTGCGCATTATAACCTATTCCAAGTGGATCCACTGATGAATCTAAAAACGACAATATCCTTTGCTTGTGATAAGGACGTAAAAAAGGCCAAATAGCCGGTACTGCAAAGATGCCAAGCGTCCCACAAATTACTAAATGAGCTCTTTTTATTACTGCTGTGAATATAATTGATGCTCCTATAAACAACATTATCACAGCTGTGCCTAAATTAGGTTGCTTTAACACCAAGAATACAGGCAAGAAAATAATTATTACCGCTTTAAGCAATCTTTTAAATTCCATCATTTTATACACACTTTGCTTATCAAAATAACGAGCAAGTGCAAGTATTAAGCCTACTTTTGCAAATTCTGATGGTTGCAAACTAATTGATCCAATTCTTATCCACCTCGTCGCACCCATTATGTGCGAGCCAAAAAAATTTACTGCTAATAGCGAAATCGCTGCTGCTATATAAAAAAAGTAGGCGTGCTCCAAATAAAAATCTAGCTCTATGAATGACATAGCTATAGCGAGTAGGAAAAAGAAGGAAAATATGACTATTTGGTGAATTGCAAATGGTACCCACTTTCCTCCAGCAGAAGAGTATTGAACAGCAATGTCAACGCAAAACAGCGCTATCACGTTAATGACTAACAACCAATGAATCTTCTTCAGCCTATCCACACTTATAACCTTAAAGTATAGTAAAATATGAAACAAAGATAAAAATCAAAAAACCAACTTCTCAACTACTAACCGAATTGGAGTGCTATATATTCCAGTTACTATTGTTAAAGCTGCCATAAACAATAGACAGAAAAGCATAGGAAATGGCACATCATTAATTTTGCCTAGTGTCATTCCAGCGCTTGATGCTGCACTATTTTCAAAATACATTTTCTCTACCATCTTCCACATGTATATTAGTGCAAGAAAAGAACCGGCGGCAAAAGCTATCAGGGAAATCCACGCGCGAGATTCTATAACTGCTTTCATTATATACCATTTGCTTACAAAGCCATTTGTTAGCGGCACACCGACTAATGCTAAACTAAGTAGAGTAAACGCAAGTGCTGTATAAGGCATTGACTTCTTGAGTCCCGATAAATTCTCTATTTTTGTTGTATCAAATTTGTAAGAAATACATCCTGCAGCCATAAATAAAGATGTTTTTATTATGCTGTGGTTTACTATGTGAAGAATTGCTACAAATACACCTGTTTTTGAGTTAAAACTCAGTGCTAAAATTATATAACCAATTTGGCTGACACTAGAATTAGCAAGCAGTCTTCTTGTATCTTTTGCAGTTATTGCAGATATTGACCCAAATATAACAGCGCAAAGTGCGAGGATAATTATCACGTTGCTTAGTGATGGTTTAAATAAGAAGAAATTCTGATGGAAAACAGTATAGAAGATCCTAATGAAAACATATATCATCACTTTTGTCACTGTGCCTGAAAAGAATATGCTAATGAAACTTGGCGCCTCACTATATGCATTAATCAGCCACCTGCTTAATGGAAACAGTGCCATTTTAATTGAGAGACCAACAAAAATGAACAATATGCCAAGTTTTATGATGTTGTTATCGTATAATGGAACTATTCTTTCAGCCATGTCAGACATATTGAGCGTTCCTGTCATGGAGTACAAAAGTCCAACACCAAACAAGTAAAACGTTGCCCCTATAGTGCCACTAATTAGATATTCAAATGCTGCAACCAAGGCTTTTTTATCCCTCCCCATTGAAACTAATACATAAGAAGAAAGAGATGAAATTTCCAAAAAAACATAAAGATTGAATATGTCGTTTGTTACTAGAATCCCGAGCAGTCCGCTTAAGCACAGTAGAAATAGAGAGTAAAAACCAGTGATCTTGTTTTTGCTAATTTCTTTTTCGTTAATATAAAAGCTATAAAGCACGCTAATCAGCGCTATAAAATTCACCAAAGTTAGAATCAAGGAGTTTAACACGTCGATTCTTAACTCTATTCCATGCGGAGGAGACCAATTTCCAAGGTGATAAGTTATAATCTCGCCTTTATATGTTTTAACGAGTAGTATCGATGAAATGATAAGAGTGATTGTTGTTGCAATAAAAGAAATAAACCAAGATACCTTGTGTTTCTTGGTAAGAAAGCAAAACATTGATGCAATTATTGGTATAATAACTTGTAAAATTGGTAATTGCATTAAATTGTTGTTAATATATCGTTAAAGTATTAGTATATATAATACTTTTTGTTTTAATACTCTTATGTTATCTAAAATTTGTAACGCAATAAAACGCCTATTACGAAGAGAAGATAAATTTGTAGGAAGAGATGAAAATGGAAATTCTTACTATGAATCAAGTAAAGGGAAAAGGTGGATTATGTATAGCAGTGTCTCTGAGCCTACAACAGTGCCTCCGGAATGGCATGTATGGCTTCACTATACTGATAATGTAGTACCAGTTAATAATAAAAAAAGAAAAGTAAAACATACTCCTAATTTAACAGGTACAAAAGATGCATACTATCCAAACCAAAAAGTGAAAAATTACTATAAAAGCTGGAGTCCTGATAACTAAAGATGCGAAGGTCAAATATACTTGAAATAACCGCTGGATTATTTGTATTGGTTTTCACTATTTTTCTGATTTTCTTTGCTATTGATAAGCTATCTTACATAAAGAAAAACTATAAGGACTGCTATAAAATATATGGTCTTTTCGCTAACGCTAACGGTATAGGAGTTGGTGATAGTGTCAAGATCTCTGGTGTGGACGTTGGAAGCATAACTGGTGTGTCACTTGACAAAGCTACCTACATAGCACGAATCGATATGTGCGTAAGCCGAGATATAAAGTTGCCAGTTGATAGCTCAGCTCTGATCACTAGCAGTGGAGTTGTTGGCAGTAAATTTGTTAATATATCACCTGGATCAGATATTAAACTAATCTTGCACGGTGGTAAAATAGAGTATACTCAAGCTGAAGCAAATATGGGTGGAATAATGGACAGAATTCTTGGTATGTTTACAAAGTGAAAATGGCAGGATTTCAAGTATATCCGTTCAGGTGAAGCTTCCTGTAGTTCTAAAGTATTTAAGGAGTTTGCCTTATTTCTTGCCTTTTCTACCCCTTGCTAACCTATAATTGGGGTTTATAGTACAGCTTAACAGTTGCAGTGCGTGTCTATCAATGATAAAATGAAGATTAATTTATTTTGATATTATGATTGGTTTACTGTTTGCCGTACTGTTGTTTTTTTTTGGTAGTGATGCACTTGCAAAACAGGAGCCACGTTCAATAGCTGGAGATAATCACATAAAGGTAATAAATTATAACCCACAAGCTATACATAAGTATACGGGTTTTTATGGTTATCAATCCAGCATATTGTTTGAACCAGGGGAGGTAATAGAAAACCTTTCAATGGGTGATTCAACTGGTTGGCAACTCCTTCCTCAAGGTAACAGATTGTTTATTAAGCCTATAGATGATATTGCCGATACTAACGCAACTATAATTACCAATAAAAGAGTTTATTACTTTGAACTTCATGCTGAAGAAGCAACTGGACTAGATGATCCAAAATTAGCATATGAAGTAAGGTTTCTTTATCCACTATTTAGCAGTGATGAGATTTACACAACAAACAACGGCGATATCTTCGAACAAGCTAGTCATACCATTATTCCTGATATGAACGACATTGAAATTGTAAAGAAGGGCTTAAATTTTAATTATTCTATCTCGCACGTTAAAGGCAGTCAGTCAATAATACCAATTAAGGTTTTTGATGACGGAAAATTTACATATTTACAATTCAATAAAATAAACTCTGATTTCCCGGCAGTTTTTATGGTTGATTCTGCAGGGTATGAGTCTTTAGTAAACTTCCGTACAGCTGACAACTACCTGATAATCGAAAGGGTGAGTTCAGTGTTTACCTTAAGGAACGGATCAAGTACAGTTTGCCTATTTAATGAAAACATGCCTTTCAAAAAAGGTAAGTGATTAAAGGCTATAATGCCCGAGATATGGGTGCAAAGTTTTTTCTATGATGTTCTGTAATTCCATAAAGGCCAATAGCGTTAAGGTGCTCTTTTGTTCCATATCCTTTATTTTTATACCAATTATATTCAGGATGCTTATTGTGCAATTCTTGCATAAGCCGATCTCTAGTAACTTTTGCAACGATTGAAGCTGCTGCAATTGATGTACTCAAATTATCACCATTTACTATGGATTTCACTTGCCATTTCACTTCAGGTGGTTGATTACCATCAACTAGCACATAATCTAATTCTAGGTCCAGGTCTATCAACGCACGTTTCATTGAAAGTTTTGTTGCTTGCAAGATATTGTATGAATTTACTTCTTCTACGCTTGCCATTCCTATACCAAATTTTGCAACGGATGTTATTTTTTCATATAGGACTTGCCTACATTGAGGAGTCAACTTTTTTGAGTCGTTGATTCCATCAATAATTGTATTTCTATCAATAAACACTACGGCTGCGGATATTACTGGACCAGCTAGCGGACCTCTTCCAACTTCATCCACTCCTGCTATCACTCCTGATAATTTATTTTCTAATGTAAAGTCTGGGTGTTTCATAGGTTTTCATAATAAGAAAGTTATAGTAAAAACTGAACAGATAATAGAAATTATCCAAAGTTTCACAACGATTACATTTTCTGACCATCCCTTCTTTTCAAAGTGATGATGTATTGGTGCCATAAGAAAAACTCTTTTTCCTTCTCCATATTTAAATTTTGTATATTTAAAATATGATATCTGAATAATAACAGATAGAGTCTCTATTACAAAGATTATTCCAATAACGGCAAACAGCATTTCTCTTTTAATTAGGACACTAGTTAATCCTAAAGCTGCACCTGCCGACAAGCTACCAACATCACCCATAAATATTTTTGCTGGATGTGTGTTAAACCACAAAAAACTTAAAATAGCTCCTATAAATGCAATGCAGAATAAAGTAATATTCATATCTGCTTGAGTTATATATGCAATTAGCCCCAAAAAAGCAAAGGAAGTGATGACTTGAGTTGCAGCAAGGCCATCCAAACCATCTGTGAGATTCACAGCATTAGCAGAGCCGACAATTACAAACGCAGCGAATGGGACATATAGATAGCCAAAATCAATTATTACTCCTTTAAATAGGGATATTTTTGTAAAACCTTCAGCAGAGTATAGCTTAAGTATAGACATACTAACCAGAGTTACAATAAACTGAATAAGTATTTTGGTTTTTGCACTTAAACCTCGATAGTGATTTGTCTTCAATTTTAAATAATCATCAATAAATCCAAGTAGAGCAAAAAATAGAGTTATCAATATCAGCAGCAAAATTTCTGGTGTTAACTGAGCCCAGAGTAAAATTGGTAATAAAGAAGAAATCAGTATTATTATTCCGCCCATAGGTGGTACATTCTTTTTTGTTATGAAGTGACTTTCTGGTCCACATGATCTAATTGGTTGCCCATCTTTACTTATTTTTTTTAGAAGCTTTATAAAATAGGGAAAAAGAATAAATCCAAAAATAAATGAGGTAAAAAATACTTTTGTAGCTAAGATCATCTGCTTACTTAAATTGACTAAGTGTCATACCACCTATAGCTAATAAAGTCAACTTCTGTTGTCCTATAGCCTGACCCACAACTGTACGAACGTTGTGATTTGGGCCCATCAGGAGGGTGTCATCCCAGTCTGGAATCCACAACTGTACGAACGTTGTAGTTTGGGCCACCAGTGCCCTGACTACTTGGATCCAGCTTCTATGCAACTTAATTAAAAACGTTTGTTTTAGCGTAAACCTTTAGCTCATCAGCTCAGTTATAAGCAAAATTTCTGGATTCCAGCGTCACGCGCTGGAATGACACCATTTGCTGTCTTCAAAAATGAATGTTCGTACAGTTGTGAACCTGTGGCAGGTATTAAGAAAGCTGCTTAGTTAAATTAACTTGGACAAGTAAATAGCAGTTTTGCAGCCTGTTTTTATGAATGAAGATAAAATGTTGTAGCCAAATGCGCTTTCAGCATTGTGCTGAATTGCAATATCTCTGTGCTCTAACTCCTCATCGCGGAATTTACTTATAGTTTCTCTTAATTCCCCATCTTCTAAATGTGAAACTTGCTCTTTGTAGTGCTCCCCTATAACTTCTTCAACTGCAGCAGTGCAAGCCATAGCAGCTTTTTTGCCCATAATGGCAGTTGCAACGCCAAGTGACACTCCTAAAACACGCCAAACTGGCAACAAAACAGTAGGACGAACTTTTTGCTCTTTGATTTTCTCATTAAAATAGTGAAAATGCTTTTTTTCCTGCTCTTCCATTTCAATTATTTCATTGATTATAGAAGATTTTTTAAGAATAAATTTTTGACCAGAATAAATGCAAATAGCTCCATATTCCCCAGCATGATTTACTCTAATTGCCTGTTGCAAGAACTGATTATTGCTGCACCTTAAATTATTTAGATTTCTTTCTTTCTCCACAATACACCTTACCTGATACGAACAGAGCTGCTATGAGATAAATTAAATTCCATGTTGCTAAGGAAACACCTAGAACGTAATGAGGTATGTCACAAGATGGAGAGTAATTAGGATTTAGTAGATTATTTCTGAGCTCTTCTATACTAACGTTACCACTTGCTTGCTCTGTACAACCTAAAACATCATGAAATAAGTGGAGTTCAAGGCCTACATGATAAAAAGATATTACTGCACCTATGAGGTAGTTGCAAAACATTGCATAGATTAGAATTTTGTTGTCTTTAAGCATGCATACTACTGCAAGTAACCCTGCAACATAGTAAACTACCCGCTCGTATGTACATAACTTGCATGGCAGCATGTTGAAAAAATATTCTAGCACATATGCAAAAATTAGAGCAAAAGCACTTGATAGCAGAAAGATTGTAGGAATTCTGGAGTTATTACACACAACTTTAAGTAAATTATCCCTGGAAGTATAAAGCAGAGTATTTATTTTGCATAGGGATTTTTATTTTTTTTCAAAAGTAATCTGACTGGCACGCCTTCAGCAAAGAAATTTTTTCTAAGGTCATTAATTAAATAGCGTTTGTAACTTTCATCAACACTTTCAGGTATGTTACATATCAAAGAAAAAGCTGGAGGTTTAGTACCAATTTGAGCGATATACTTCATTTTAACTGCTTTGCCTTTTACAAGCGGGTGAGAGTGCCTATCTAAAGCATCAATTAGCCACTTATTCAGTTTTGCAGTGCTGACTTTCTTGTTCAAAGATTCACTCACTTCAAGACACTTATCTATCACATCGCCGCAGCGCATGCCTTTCAATGCAGAAATTGTTACAATTGGCACTTCCAAGAATAACCGAGTCACTTCCTGTTGTTTGACAAATTTTATTAACTTACTTCTGTCATCCTTACCTATTAAATCCCACTTATTTAAAATAACAATAATCCCTTTCCCTCCCTTAATTGCAGCTTCACCAATTGATAAATCCTGCTGCTCAATACCAACTAGGGAGTCTAGCATTAAAACTACCACATGAGAGCGCTTGATTGATTCTAAGCTTTTTTCAACAAATCTTGATTCTAAGTTATCTATAACATTCGCCTTTCTGCGGATTCCTGCAGTATCAATGAGAGTAATTAGCTCCCCATTATGATCATATACAATATCTACAGAATCACGTGTGGTGCCTGGCTCTGAACTTGTTATTAGTCTGTTTTCTGTAAGTAGGCTGTTTAAAAAAGTTGATTTTCCGACATTTGGGCGACCGATTATCGAAATTCTTAATTTACCGGACTCATTAGAGCTCTTATTGTCATTCCAGTGCTTGACACTGGGATCCATACTATTTTTTTTCTGGATTCCAGTGTCAAGCACTGGAATGACACCGAAAGGAGGACTATTTGCACTGATATTTTCAATAACACCAGCTAATACATCATAAAGATCAACCATACCAAGATTATGTTCGGCAGAGATATACACCGGGCCAAGAAAATCAAAAAACTGCAAATAATCAACATTTTCGGATTTATGACTCTCACATTTATTTGCTATAAGGATTACAGGTTTATTCATTTTTCTCTTTAGCCACTTTGCAAATTCTTTGTTTCGCTCATTTTGCACTTTTGCATCAACAAGAAAGAAAATGATGTTTGAATTGGATAGAGAAAATTCTATTTGTTCAATAACTTGTAGTGAAAAATTAGTTTGGTCGTTCCATCCTCCTGTATCTATAACTTTAAACTCCAAATCGCTAATTCTCCCTATTCCCTCACGTCTATCCCTTGTCACTCCTGGAATATTACTTACCACTGCCGCTTTTCTTCCCACCAATCTGTTAAAAAGGGTCGATTTTCCAGCATTTGGTAGGCCTACTATAGCGATTTTTAGCATAATTTAAGGGCATCTTCTATGTAAAGTAGATTATAACTAAAATTTTTCAATTTAACTATTGACTTTATAGATCACGCGAGCATACTATAATTAGGATTTCTTGTTTTATTATGTCAAGCAGGGGGATATATGGGAAAGGATAATACAGGTTCGGGAGATGAGGGGTATATTACTCGTTCTTCTACTCCTATTAGTCGAACTTATCTTGAAGATGATATGCTTGATACAACTTTATCACCTGAATTGCATATAACAGAAGAGGATAGTGAAGGCAGTTATTCTACAGAATAATAAAAATATAGATGAGTCTGAGGATGAAGATATACTCAATGCATCATTCAAAACGTTTCCAGATATGGATGAAGATGCACTCAGTGTATTATACGAAACGTGCCAAAGTGAACAGGATATAGAAGATGAACTTGAAGATTTAGAAGTAATGGGCACATTTCAACTAGACATAGCAATATATAAACAAGTTGATGAATGTGTACGGAAAAATACCTTGAGTACATTATTGAACATGAGACGTCAAATTGACATCTCAAACTTGGATAGCAATGAAACAGTCATAGAGGGAATAATAAAGAAATTGCTAGAGTTCATAGCACTTGGAAAAGACAAAAAGATAATGTTTGGCATACCATGTGATGTGTTCTCTGAGAATACATCATTGATAGATTTTTTGGTGTGCAACTTATATATCCTAAAAACGCAAGAGTTGTCCATTCATGAAAAACATCAACTAGATCTTCTTTCATCAAAAATATCCGATCTAGTTTCAACAGGCACTTATATGAGTGAAGAACCTTTGCAATTCTTACCGCCAGATTTGATAGAAAAACGTAGCAAATATTTATCAAGCCTAAAACAAATTGTATGTGACAGCATTGAAAAAGATGGAGAAGAAAATGTGATAAAAGATGTTATAGTAGAAAGAGATAATAAATTTTATTGTGTACAGTGTCCAGAAGAAAGTGTTATAACTCCTGCAAAGTTTCTGAGTAATCCAGAATTTCAAAATTTAGATGAAGCGTTAAAGATCGGGGAAGGAGATGATGTAATACGAATACAAGATGGAAAATATCATGATATAAAGGTCAGACTTCAGATGACTTTTCCAATAAGCAACAGTGAAAAGATTGTAATGACTCTATCTTCTGAAAAGGCTGACAAACCAGAAAATGCCTCAAGCTTTGGCAAAACAATGGTGCATATGGATGATAAAAGTTGTGAAATCTTCTCAAAGTACCTAAAAGAGCTAGAAAAAGAACCTCGTATAAGCAAGGTTGTTGAAGCTGCTAAAAGTTTTGTTGAAGAGAAAAACGGAAAACAAAGTGAGCCATTTAGTGTTCTGGAGGAAGTTAGTATATCAAAGTGTTCTCATTTTAATCGCCAACGTTAAGGCTAAAGTTTTAATAATTGTTATACACATACACTATTGCCACATGCAATAGTGTATGTGTATAGTAGTAGAGTTTGTAAGCTTAATAAAGTCTACTACTAATTTGAAAACTACTTTATTGTATGCAAGACTTTGAAATACTAGAAAATCTAAAAACCAAAGCACTAGAAGCTGAAAAAGGAGGCGGTTTTAACAGAATCAATAAACAACACGAAAAAGGGAAATTAACTGCTAGAGAAAGGCTCAGTGTATTACTCGATGAAGATTCGTTTGAGGAATACGATAAATTCGTGAAGCATCACGCAGCTGATTTTGGCATGCAAAATGCTAATTTTTTAGGTGATGGAGTAGTGATTGGTCATGGTACTATTTATGGCAAAAAAGTTTTTGTTTATTCTCAGGATTTTAGCGTCTTTGGTGGGTCACTTGGTGCGTCACATGCAAAGAAAATATGCAAAATTATGGATATGGCAGTTAATGCCAGGGTTCCAATTATAGGACTAAATGACTCTGGTGGAGCCAGAATTCAGGAGGGAGTAAATTCTCTTGCTGGTTATGGAGAAATTTTTCAAAGAAACGTAAATGCATCTGGTGTTATACCACAAATTTCTTTAATTATGGGCCCATGTGCAGGAGGTGCGGTTTATTCTCCAGCATTAACTGACTTTACTTTCATGGTGAAAAACAGTTCATATATGTTTATAACCGGACCAGATGTAGTAAAAAAAGTCACCTATGAAGATGTAAGTTTCGAAGACCTTGGTGGAGCAAAAATTCATACAAGCAAAACAGGAGTAGCGGATTTTGCATTCAATAATGATGTTGAAATGCTGTTAAAAATGCGTGAATTCTTTACTTTCTTACCAACAAATAATCAGGAATCACCGAAACCTAAATCAACCTGTGATTCAGTTAATGATATTGATGAATCTTTAAATACTCTGATTCCTAGCAATCCTAATACTCCTTATGATATGTATGAACTTATTGAAAAGGTGTGCAATGAGAAGACATTCTTTGAACTAAAACCTGATTTTGCTCGTAATATTATAATTGGTTTTAGTAGGATTGGAGGAAATACTGTTGGTATTGTTGCAAATCAACCTATGCACCTTGCAGGATGTTTGGATATTGATTCTTCAAGAAAAGCTGCAAGATTTGTGAGGTTTTGTGACGCATTTAACATTCCGATCATCACACTTATTGATGTTCCAGGATTTCTGCCGGGTACAAATCAAGAATACAATAATATAATACAACACGGAGCAAAACTGCTTTACGCTTACGCTGAAGCGACTGTGCCGAAAATTAGCCTTATCACTAGAAAAGCGTATGGTGGTGCATATATCGTTATGAACTCGAAACATTTAAGAGGTGATATAAATTATGCTTGGCCAACTGCTGAAATAGCTGTAATGGGCCCTGAAAGTGCAGTTGAAATTATATTTAGGCATGAAAAAGACCAGCAAACATTAATCAAAGAATATAAAGAGAAATTTGCTAATCCATTTTTTGCTGCATCACATGGATACATTGATGACATTATAGTGCCAAGTAAAACAAGGCATCACTTTCACAAAGCATTAGAGCTACTCAAAAACAAGAAAGTAGAAAGGATATGGAAAAAGCATGATAACTTACCTTTATAACCTTGATTCTTTTAAACCTTGTAGCTTATCAGAGCACTTCAAGCAAAGATACTCATAATTATACCAGCTAACTGTGTAAAAGACTTTAAATGGGAGTATATAAGTAGGATACTAACTACTAACAAAGATATACAAAAGTTGTCTTTGTTTATTTTGCCAATTAGCAAAAAGCTTATCTAGCAAGTCGTTGTTCTTATCTTTTAGCTCTACTACCCCATCAATTGCAGCACTATTACTTTTGTTATCATTTTTTAGAGAACTAACTAGAACATCTACCATAAAAGAAAAATTACTTTTATATTCATCAAGCTCTATACTTAATTTACTACCCAAAACAAATTCTATTATCTTATTAAAGATGTTCTTGAAGCCCATAACACACCTGTCAAAATTAATTGTTCTAAAATTTTTAATAGCATTTTCTCCTGTTAGCCAGAACTTTTTTAGCCCTTCCAATGTTCCATTAAATTTATCTCTGTCACATGGTCCGATCCCTTTTACTGAATGCGGCTCAGGTCCCGTCTGACCATCAGTGTACTGCCACAAAATCCAGTCATTCCATCCTTTCGGTAACATTGGACTTTTTCCCCATCTTGCTATCCAGAGTGGACATTTTGTTAAAGTTGGCGTTGCAAAATCTTGTAAAAAGTAAGCACTTCCATAAATCAGTGGTAAGCGCCCTGTTGCTTTATGAACTTGATTAACAAAATCTTCTGCCTGTTCTGGCGTTATATTGTTTCCCTTATTTTCTTCAATATCTAGAGCAAGCAACACTTGAGAATCATTTCCTATTACTTCTAAAAAATGCTCTGCTTGATCTTTTCCTTTCTCTCCTACTCCAAAATGATATGCTCCCCAAAGCAATCCTTCTTCTCCAGCCGCTTTTCTCCTTTCTTCATATGTTGGATCTACGTATTTCAGCCCCTGTGTAGCTTTATGCATAATTCCTAATATTCCATCTTCTTTTGCTAATTTAAAATCTACATCTTGCTCCCAGTGCGATAAATCTATAATTACATTTTCCACTATTTATTGCTCCTATTTTAGACTTCATCAATTACTCTACATATATACAAAAGCTTCAGCGTTTTGCAATCATAAACAATTGAACAAACGCAATAACATGGATATAATAAGTATGCCGTTACCAAGACTCGAACTTGGGACCTCGTCATTACCAATGACGTACTCTACCACCTGAGCTACAACGGCAAGTTTATATATTATGATAATGAATAACACAAAAAAGAATAAGGAAAAAGAAGAGGAGAGAAAAAGATTGGCAAAAGCTTTAAAGCAAAATATTCTAAAAAGAAAAAAACAGCAACAGAGTAGACAAGATGCCAGAACTCCCAGAAGTGGAAGTAATCTCTAACTTCTTATTTGATAAAATCAAAAATAAAAAAATAAGTAATGTTATAGTCAATAATTGGAATTTGCGTGTACCAATAACGAAGAATATTGATGATTTGCTACAGGGCAAAGTTATAAACGATATCAAGCGTAGAGGTAAGTATATAATCTGGAATATAGATATTAGTATAGCTGTAATCATACATCTTGGTATGAGTGGAAAGCTGATATATGCTGAACATAATCAAGCACAGAATAAACATGATCACGTAGTGTTTTCGTTTTATGATAATACTTCAATAATTTTTAATGATCCAAGAAGATTTGGATTAGTTATTATTTTAAGCAAAGAACAAGAAATAAATTTTTTTGACGGTTTCGGAATAGAGCCCCTCACGGATGAATTCAGTGGAGACTATTTACAGGAGTTGCTGAAAAACAAAAAAGTGAATATCAAATCAGCATTGATGGATAATAAATTAATAGTTGGCGTAGGCAATATATATGCTTCTAAAAGTTTGTTTAGAGCCCGCATCTCACCACTCAGGCTGGCAAAAGATTTAATGTATAGGGAATACACAAAACTTGCTGCTGAAATAAAAAATACTCTAAGTGATGCAATTGCTGCAGGCGGTTCAACATTGAAAGATTATGCACAGCCATCTGGATCTGCTGGATACTTTCAAAATAACTTTTACGTATATGGTAAAGTTCAAAAACCTTGCAAGATCTGCAACAATATCATAACACTTATACGACAAAATGGCCGTAGCACTTATTTTTGCAATGCATGTCAGAATTAAATTTTATTTTTGAATATGACATTCTCACCTGAAAAAGATCCGTTTGATTTGTTTTCAAAGTGGTATAAAGCAGTACTTAATTCTTCATCAACTGCAATGACGCTAGCAACTTGTAGCAAAGACTGCATTCCATCTGCAAGAGTAGTATTACTAAAGGAATATAGTAAAGAAGGTTTTGTGTTTTTCACTAACGTAAACAGTAAAAAAGGGAAAGAATTGACTGAGAACCCCAAAGCTGCGTTAGTGTTTCATTGGATAGAATTTGCTAGGCAAGTACGAATTGAAGGAGATGTTAAACTTCTAAACGATGAAAGAACTGACGAATACTTCTCTTCTCGAGCGCGCGATAGTCAAATTAGCGCATGGTGCTCAAAACAATCGAGCGTTCTGAAAATTTGGCAAGATTTTGAGCAAGCCATCAAATTGAAGGAGAAGGAATTTTACAACACACAAGTTCCTCGTCCTAACTTTTGGGTGGGATTTTGCGTAATCCCAAAAGTAATTGAATTTTGGCAAGAAGGTGAATATAGGAGACACACTAGGTTTAGATATACTCTTATTGAAGAAAGCAATTGGAAAGTGGAACAATTATATCCCTAACGTTATTGCAGTTGCTTCTTGATTTACCATTGAGAATTTAGGCTCAAATCACAATGCCCGTAAAGCTGCGACCCTAGAGCTACTATCTCTCACCCATTGCCGATATTGCACGGTACTATCCACTTGGTCGTCGTGGCAAGCTTCCGGAAACATTAAAATCTCATACTCAAAATCGCTGAGCCATACTGCTTGGTGTAGCAGAAAAACCTTGCCAGACTCTATTATTGGAACAATTTGGTAGAATCGAGCAAGTTTACCGCTATGTGGTACTACCTCGATAACAGGTAGGTCACTATTTATATTTAGCTCTTGAATCAATTGCTGACCACTTGTTTTTGCTTCGATTAAAATTGCGTGTGGCGTCCATCTTGCAGCTAGTGACAGAACTTGCTCTTTAAGCTTTGGATACTCAAGCTTTGCGCGATATACATCAAGTAAATAGAATTTATTATCCGCTTTTGCCCAGGTGGTACAAACGCTAAAGCCGCTAGAATCGCTTATTGAAACCGCAGTGTCCCAACTTTGTGTTACATGCGAGAGATTATCAGGAACATTTTTATAGCGCTTCAGCCACTCTCGTTTAATTATACCACTTGAAAGTGGCAGAGGGTTTTGTTGATATTGTGCAGCAAAAGCGTAACTTCCAAGTTCAACCTTTATCATCTCAACTTCTTCTTTTCCTCCATCTAGGGGATATAGCAACTGACCTTCTTCTCTTGAATATAATATTATTGCAGGTGCAGCGCATGATGCTGTTGTATTATACAACCGTCTGGTTGCAGTTACTTGGACGACAGGAACAGGAAGCGCTGGCTTTTTGATTGAATAAATGATCTCCTTATTTTCAGAAATCATTGGCAAACAAATATGATACCATATGTTTTTTAGCTTGGAGAGAAGGTGTTCGGTTAAGTCTTCCTGATGTAGCCTATGCATCACAAGAACAATGACTCCTTTTTTTCTGTCGTTAAGCCTGGTTACTAAAGTCTGGTCAAACCAGTTTGTAGCACGCTTTCTAAACGTTTCACTCAAAGCTTGGGCGGGACTCAGTGGATCATCTACGATGATGAAATCACCACCTTCACCAGTTAATGTTCCTCCAACGGACGTTGCGATTCTGTATCCTCTCTGCACTGTTTGAAATTTGTACTTGGTATTCTGATCTTTGGATAATTCTACTTCTGGAAATAGCTTTTTATACCAACCAGATTGCATTACGCACCTTGTATCAAGCGAGTGCTTTTCGCTGAGCAGCCGAGAGTAACTTGCAACTATTATTCTTGCAGTTGGCTGGTTTCCCAGTATCCATGCGGGCCACGCAACACTAACACACAGGAACTTCATTGAACGCGGAGGCATATTGAATATTATTCGCCTCACTTCACCAGCGCTCACCGCTTCCAGCCTATCTGCTATGACTTTTATATACTGATAATCGTTATACTCACACTCCGGCATCACCGTTTGAAAGCATAACTCAATGAATTTTAAAAAGTTCATGATATAATGTTGAAAGATGTCATCCGAGTAGCTTGACTACTTGGATCCAGGAAAAAGAATGATGTCATCCAAGTCCCCTAGGTGTCATTCCAGTCTGGAATCCAGGTTTTTCGCAGCCCCATTAAAAACGTCGTATTTTAACATAAAACTGCTACCTCACCAACTTAGTGCATGATAAAAATTCCTGGATCCCAGTGTCATGCACTGGGATGACAGGGGAATGAGGCACTGGGATCCAGAAAAAAGAATAGACTTGCTGCAAAATAGTGTAAAAAATGGTAAAGTATGAAAAAGAGAAATAAAAAGTGAGGGAAAATGAGTCTGAATTACCATAAAGTAAGTAAACACCCGAGAAATTTTCGAGATGTAACGGGATTGAAAATAGAAGAATTCGAAAAATCTTGGAAAAAGTCCGTCCAGAGTGGAAAAAGCTTGAAAGACAGAAAAAGCGCCACGGAAGAATTGCTAATTTACCGACACTGGAAGATAAAATGTTGTGCGTAATTTTGTATTATCGGACCTACATAACCCACAGATTTTTAGGCTGCCTTTTCAACTTACATAATGCGAATATTTGCCGACTTTTGAAGAAAATGGAACCACTGTTGGCAAAAAAAATTACTATAAAAAAGGACAGAACCCTAACGCCAGAGAGGATTTTGAAGATACTGGCAGATGTTACAGAGCAGCAGATACAGCAGCCAAAAGAAAGCAGAAAACGGAAGAAAAGTTACTCTGGCAAGAAAAAAGTGCACACAATGAAAACAGAAATTGTGATCGAAGAAAGAGGGCAAATTTTATCGGTTTCAAGATCTCACCGTGGGAGAATTCACGATTTTCGGATAAGAAAACAGGAGAAATTGCTGCCTACAGACAGTATAAAGCATGCCGATTCTGGCTATCAGGGATGGCAAAAATTGCAAAGTAACGTTGTGATACCATACAAAAAATACCGAAAGAAGCCACTAACTGAGGAGCAAAAGGAGCACAACCGAGAGTTGGCATCATTTAGGATGAGGGTCGAAAATAAGATACGAGAATTGAAAATATTCAAGATTTTGTCGCACGTTTACCGTAACTTTCAGAAAAAATATAACATGAGATTTAATATTATTGAAGGTTTGGTGAATTTGAGGCATGGGTTTTAGCCTGCTGCTATTTTAGCCTAATTCACCCTGAAATTAGTATATACCTTTTCGCAGCAGGTCT
>NZ_JAPQLJ010000009.1:0-31204 GCF_028982115.1 Wolbachia endosymbiont of Drosophila tsacasi
ACTTGGATGACACCTTGACGATTTGAAGAATCATCATACCGCTACGTGTTAGCGGCTAAGAGATACCGCGGCGGTATGACGGTTAAGTAGGGTGTCATTCCAATCTGGAATCTAGTTCTTATTGTACATTTACTTGATGTAGAGTTAAGTTTCCTGGATCCAAGTAGTCAAGCTACTCGGATGACATCGTTTACTATGTGATATCGTGCCATATTACAATGTTCGTGCAGTTGTGTGTCAACTACCTTTGTGGCAACGTTTGTTATTCAATCTTTATGCTAGTTTTACTAAAAATTATAGTATTTTAGGTATAATTGCAATATCTAAATTTAAGGTATAGGGATGAACCCTAGGAAAGTTTTTAATATTCTTTTTATAGTATTATTTATTTCTTTTTCTCATGTTGGGAGTGCTGCCGCTGACACTAATACTGATACAACTGCTCAAGTAATATGTAATATTATTGGCTACGTTTGGGGAATAGGCGGACCGCTTATGACCGTAGTGATAATAGGTGCAGCTTTGCTTGCGATATTTGGTAGAATGCCATGGCCAGCTCTTTTTGCACTCGGTATATTTTGTGCTGTATTTTTCGGTGCTAAAACTATTGTGACAAAAGTAATGGGTGGTATAGGCAGCACTGGAAATACTTACTTGATGGACCAATGTGGAACAGGAGACACAAAAAAGAACCAATAGGGTTATTTTTTTCTAAAGCAGACCTGATGCACGGCTTCAACTATATCTTTCACTTGCGGTAATGCTTTTTTTTCTAGGTTTGCAGCGTAAGGTAAGGGGATGTCCTTGCCAGTTACGCGAATAACTGGAGCATCAAGGTAGTCAAATCCTTGTTCCATAACAACGGCTGACAGCTCTGCTCCTATTCCTGCAAATGGCCATCCTTCTTCTACACTAACTAACCTATTAGTCTTCTGAATAGAGTTAATAACAGTTTGAGTGTCAAGTGGTCTTAAGGCTCTGAGGTCAATAACTTCAGCTTCTATACCTTCACCTGAAAGTAAATCTGCTGCGTTTAAAGCATCCATTAATTTCAGTGAGAAAGCAGTGATAGTTACATCCTTTCCTTCCCGTATAACAGCAGCCTTGCCTATCTCAAGTAGATAATCTTTATTTGACAGCTCAGAGTCAGAAATTTCATGTTCATGTCCGTAAGCTATTTCGTTTTCTAGAAATATTACCGGACTCAGGTCACGAATTGCAGCTTTAAGCAGACCTCTGCAATCGGAGGCAAAGTAAGGTACTATCACTTTTAATCCCGGTATATGCGAATACCAAGATGCAAAGCATTGAGAGTGTTGTGCAGCAACTCTTGCTGCAGCACCATTTGGCCCACGAAATACTATGGGGCATCCAAGTTGTCCACCTGACATATAATTTGTTTTTGCTGCAGAATTCACGATTTGGTCGATAGCCTGCATAGAAAAATTAAAAGTCATAAATTCGACAATTGGCTTTAATCCAGCGAATGCTGCTCCAACAGCAAGGCCAGCAAATCCATGTTCGGTAATAGGTGTATCAACTACCCTATTTTCTCCAAATTCTTTCAGTAATCCTTTTGTTACTTTATAGGCACCATCATACTCTGCAACTTCTTCACCGATGATCAACACGTCAGGGTCGTTTTGCATTTCTTCTCTGATCGCTGTGCATAAAGCTTCTCTTACACTTAAGGTTGCCATTTATAAACTTTTATAGACTTTAACTAAAGTAACTATATCAGAATTACTAGGAAGCGTACAAATTAAGTTTTACAAACTGACCTTACCCAGATGATATGAATAAGTATTGCTTGGTTGAAAGCAAGAGAAGATAATAACTTCTTAGAGTGGATAGGTGGCAGTTCTTTTGAGGCACTTTCTGCTCTTACATGGAGTGTAGGAAGAAGACCTAGTGACCCAGATTCTGCCACCGGTGAGGCTCAGTCACCTTTTTGATAGCCTGAAGATGGCTTTATGTTTCCTGTTTCTTTTTTCCTTTTCCTCCATAAATATATTGTTTTTATATTCAGTTTAAATATTTCACTAATTCTTTTTATCGTCATTGTTTTTTCATCAACTGCTTTGAGAACTTGTTCTCTGAGGTCTTCACTATATAGGCTTGGCATTTTTCATCTCTTTAATATGCCATTATAACCTATTCTATCCTTCAGGTAAACCTTTCTTGGGTTAGCTATATAGATAAAGTGGCTTAGGTTTACCTACAATTTGAAAAACAACAAATTCGTCATTCCGCTACTCGTTAGCGGAATTTATGCTGAGATACCGCGAATGAATCGCGGTATGACGTAGGCAAACCTTTCTTGGGTTAGCTATAGCAGTGGGAATAGCAGTTGGAGCTTGTTGTCTGGTTGCTGCTGCAATCATATACTATTGGAACAGACCTTCAAATTCACTTGAAAATAGCAAGGTCCAAGGGTTTTCTGGAAACCATGAACAACCTACTCTGTAAAATTCACAAGACCTATTAAAATATTTTTTTACTTTTCATCGTATATTTCTCAACATATTATCTTTAAATACTAAAATAATTAACAATATGGCATTATTAATAGTTGAATCACCTGCGAAAGCAAAGACAATAGGTAAATATTTGAGTAAAGAGTTCAAAGTAGCTGCATCTTTTGGCCATGTAAGAGATCTTCCAGCAAAAAATGGCTCCGTCGATCCGGATAATGATTTTGCTATAAAGTATGAAACCATTGAAAAAGCAGAAAAGTATATAAAAGAGTTAGTAAAAGCAGCGAGTAAAGCATCAGATATATATCTTGCAACAGACCCAGACAGAGAAGGGGAAGCAATGGCTTGGCATGTGATAGAGACATTAAAAGAAAAGAAAGCAATCAGTAATGAAAACAACATTTATAGAGTAGTCTTTAATGAGATAACAAAGAGAGCAGTGCAAGAAGCAATAAAGAATCCACGTGAAATTAATATGGACTTAGTGCGCGCACAGCAAACACGCAGAGCTTTGGATTACCTAGTTGGATTTAGTTTGTCACCACTGTTATGGACGAAATTGTCGGGGAGTAAGTCTGCAGGGCGAGTGCAGTCTGTTGCATTAAAGCTTATATGCGAACGGGAAGATGAAATCAGTAAGTTTATAACACAGGAGTATTGGAGCATAAAGGCAGAAATGCAAAATAGCAAAGATGAGACTTTTTTTGCTATGCTAAGCCACTATGATAATAAAAAGCTAGAAAAATTTGATATTAAGAATGAAGAAGAGGCAAAGAACTTAGCCAGGGAGATTGAGTCAAGGCAGTATGCTGTAAGCACAGTAGAACGCAAGCAAGTTAAGAGAAACCCGCTTTCTCCATTTATTACTTCAAGTCTTCAGCAAGATGCAGTGAACAAGCTGTATTTTAACGTGAAAAATGTTATGCGCATAGCGCAAAATTTATATGAAGGTATCGATATTGGTGGTGAAACTGTAGGGTTGATAACTTACATGCGTACAGATGGGTTTTATATTGCAGATGAGGCTATAAACTCAATTAGAGGGTCAATTAAGTCGTTATATGGTGATAAATATTTACCACAGTCTCCTCGTAAATATGTAAAAAAGGTCAAAAATGCTCAAGAAGCACATGAAGCAATCCGGCCAACTGATATAAATAGAACACCAAATAATATTAAGGATTACTTAACGCCAGAGCAATTTAAATTGTATGATTTAATCTGGAAAAGAACCATTGCAAGTCAAATGGAATCGGCGATTCTTGATCAAGTGGTAGTTGAAATTAGTTCTATTGATCAGAAAGTGATTCTGCGAGCAAGTGGATCAAGTATATTCTTTGATGGTTTTTATAAAGTCTATCAAGATAACATGGAAGCCGAAAATGAAGGCCTGCTACCTGCCATGAAGGAAGGGGAAGCGTGTAAGCTGATTTTAGTTGAGCCAAAACAGCATTTCACTCAACCCCCACCTCGTTATAGTGAAGCAAG
Source organism: Wolbachia endosymbiont of Drosophila tsacasi (assembly GCF_028982115.1). Lineage (NCBI taxonomy): Bacteria > Pseudomonadati > Pseudomonadota > Alphaproteobacteria > Rickettsiales > Anaplasmataceae > Wolbachia > Wolbachia endosymbiont of Drosophila tsacasi. The sequence continues at coordinate 3,966 of NZ_JAPQLJ010000009.1, forward strand.
TATCGTTAAAAAAATGGAAGAAATCGGTATAGGTCGCCCGTCAACTTATGCAACAATTATTTCGGTATTACAAGATCGTGAGTATGTTTCATTGGATAACAAAAGATTTATTCCAAGCAGCCGCGGTAAAATTGTTACTATATTTTTAGAAACTTTTTTTCAGCGTTGTGTAGAGCATGATTTCACAGCACAAATGGAAGAAAAGCTTGATTTAATCTCAAATGGCTGTGCAGATTGGAAAAAAGAATTGAGCCATTTTTGGGTGCCATTTTTTGGTCATGTAAACTCTGTCAAGCAAATGACGCATGATGAAGTTTTCAGCAGCATTCACGATTTGGTAATCGATCGGTTTTGTTCAGAAGAAGGAAAAAAAGAGGTGAATACGAAATGTCCTATTTGCTCTGATGGCATATTGAAATTGAACTTTGGGCGAACAGGAGTGTTCCTTGGATGTTCTAACTATCCTGAATGCAACCATACAAAAGAAATTACAGGCAGTAATGACAATTCAGAATATCCAAAAAGTTTAGGTGTAGATGATATAACAGGCCAAGAGGTAGTAATTAAAAAAGGTCCTTTTGGGCTTTACCTGGAGTTTAATAGTGAGCCTGGAAAGAAAAAAACGGTTTCTATACCAAAAGATATAAATGTTAATGACATTGATCTAAATACCGCTATTCAGTTGCTCTCCTTGCCAAAAATAATTGGAGAACACCCAGAAACCGGAAAGGAAGTAAAAATAGGCCTTGGACGATTCGGGTACTATATTTTCTATGATGGTAGATACTTTTCTCTTAAGAAAAGCTCCAAAGAGGTGCTGAATACAGAATTGAGCGAAGTTGTGCAAATTATTGCAAACAGTCCACGCAAAGAGTTAAAGTCTCTCGGGATTAATGAAAAAGGAAAAGAAGTTTTCATCTGCAACGGTAGGTATGGATTTTATATAAAATGCGGTAAAATAAACGTTGCTTTGGGCAAGAGTGCAGATATTGAGAGTATAGATTTGAAGAAGGCTTTAGAGTTGATTAAGAATAAAAAGTAGACTTCTTGCATAACCATATGACGAGCTTTTATTGGGAATAGAAATGAAAAAACTTGCTTGACGCCATTTGTTGTAAACTCACTTTTTCTTGATTTTTTGGTTTATCTTGTCTACCTATTTTGTCACTCTGCTAAGCAGATACCTACTGAATAACAGTAAGATTTTTCAATCCTGTTCCACAGCAAATTTTAATGCCATGTGAGTAGTTATAGTACTGTTAACAATCAAAATGACAAAAATTAACATGGTGATTAGTAGTGTATAAATGTTCAAGGACAAATTTTCAAATTGAGTTAGCATTTTAAAATACACAAAGGTTGGCATTATCATTGGCAAAACAAGAATTTGCGATACTCCTGATGCTAAGTTGTTTCGACCAATCATCAATGCATTTCCAGTAGCTGAAATATTAATGATTATCAGCGTATTAAATAATAAAGACACTCCAACTGCTATTGAGTGTTCAATACTATTGCCTAGAACTGCAAAGCTGAATATGGAAGAAATTACTGAAATCGGTAGCCCAAATAATAACCAGTGAGCGAAAATTTTATAAGCAACTATAAGCCTAGAAGAGAGTGGCTGTACAAAGATTTGCTCTAATATTCCATCATGATAATCAGATGTAAACAAATTATTTGTAGAGATCTGCAAAACAAATGTAGCACATATCCATGTTAATGTTAACATAACTTCTTGTTTATTGTTGTTTTCAAGTGTAAATGAAGATAAACTTAACATTATAATAAAAATACATACTATATGGGTAAGATTATTAATATCCATTGCTAATTTTTTTACTAAGTTGATCATACTAGGCTTTTAAATGTTTATTATAAATTATAGTGTTTACTTTGAGGGTAGTATAATTTTTTGTTCATAAGTTATATAGGTTTTATTATTTTTTTGATAATGTAATTATGGAAAAGCCACCGAAAATAAAGTCACCAGAGGATTACACTCCTTCAGAAGATGAAGAATATATGAGCGTAAAACAACTGGAATACTTCAACTTAAAGTTACAATCAATACTCGCTGAGTTGGAGAAACAAGAACTAGAAGATAATAGTATTGATACATACTATTCTGATGGAGATAGTGGAAATGAGGAATTAATCAAGCGCCGAAAAGATAGAAAAGAAAAGATTAAGGAGGCGTTAGAAAAAATAAAATTAGGTACTTATGGTTACTGCGATGGAACAGGAGAAGAAATAGGAGTCGAAAGACTTAAAGCTAATCCGCTTGCTATATATTGTATTGAAGAGCAAGAGAGAGTAGAAAAAGAAAAGAACGTGTACAACATTAACGATTAATTTACACATAAGTGGTGAGCCATTGGGCTTCAAGAGGATCAAGAGGCGCTGAAGTATGTTATGCTATAAAGAAAGTGGAAAATTGGACATTCTCAACTCGACTCCTGCAGATTAAAAATTAAGTTGAATTAAAAATTGGGTTTGACGCAGTTTTTTCCCATAGTTTAAGAAATTAAAAATTTAACGATTAGAATTATAATTACAAACCACAGTAAAAAATAGACTTTTCCATTTGATTTATTTTTAACTTGTAATTTTTTATCAGCTATTAGGTTTAATTTTTCTATAAGGCTAAATATCCCTTGGACTGTTTTTACAGGATAAGAATTTCTAATTTTTTCCCTATACCCTATTTTACTTTCATGTTGACTGCTTATCCACGCTTCAACTACTTTCCACATATTGATTTCTGGGTAGATCTTTCTACATGTCCCTTCCAGTAAAATCATAGTTTTCTGCAGCAATAACAATTGTGTTTGAACTTTCATATCAAAATCACCAGTTATTTTTAATAGCTGAGCAAGTAAACTAGCAAATGAAATCTTCTGTATAGGCTGCCCAATAATAGGTTCACCTATTGCCCTGCAGGCTGTGACAAAATTTCTATGCTGTGATGAAACGTAACCAGCTTTAAAGTGCATTTTTGCAACGTGATCATAATCCCGATTTAAAAAGCCTTTGAGTATCTCTATAACGTAATAGCATGTCTCATGATCTATTCTACCCATGATTCCACAATCCATGGCAATAATATTGTTATTACTATCAACCATTAGATTTCCAGGATGCATATCAGCATGAAAAAAACAATCCCTGTATACCTGATTACAAAACGATTCTATAAGGTTGATAGCTATTTGCTTATGATTATTCAGTTTTTCAATTTCGTATATTGGCGTTGCTTCTATCCATTCTAATGTTAAAACCTGTCTTGCAGTTCTATTCCAATCTACTTCAGGTACGTAAAAACCTCTGTCATCTTTTGTGTTTTCCTTTAACTCTGAAGAGTAAGCAGCTTCAAAGCGTAGATCTAACTCTACTCGGCAAATTTCAGCAAAAGTTTTGACTAACTCAATTGGTTTCAGCCTTTTTGATTGTTCGCTAAATTTTTCTGCAATTTCCGCAAGCCAAGAAAGCATCTTTATATCCCTTGAGAATGTTTTCTCAATATTTGGCCTTAAAACCTTCACAGCAACTTCCTTACCCTCAGTTGTAACCGCTCTATGCACCTGAGAAATCGATGCTGCTGCAATTGGCTTTTCAGAAAAGCTTGAAAAAATGTCGCTCAATTTACAATTAAACTCACTTTCTATAGTTTTAACTGCTATTTTATGTGAAAATGATGGCAATCTATCACATATCAATAACAAGTTATTTGTTATATCCTCATTTAAAACATCAGTACGTGATGAGATAGACTGCCCAAACTTAATGAACACCGGACCTAATTTTTCAAGAGCACACTTTAGCTTATGGCCTTGTATTTTATTTATTGATTTCTTTGATGGTGGAAGCAAACAAGGTAATATATTGTAACGTGTCAGCAATGTAGTTATGTGCAGAAGACGCAAAATATTTTGAATCATTTTGCTGCGTAACTGCTAAATATTTCATTTAGGGTTTTATTTTTCATAATCTCATCAGGCTTGCCTTGGCAATAGATAGTATTATTTATACAAATTACGTAATCTGAGGATGGTAGAGCAGAGTTAAGATCATGAGAAGTCATAAGAATCGATACCAATCGTTTTTTTGCTATTTTATTTATAATATCATAAAATTTAGCCCGCGCGTTAATATCCAGTGCACTGACTGGTTCATCTAGAATGATCAAGTCAGGCTCTGCAATTAAACAACGTGCAAGCAGTAGTAGTTGTGTTTGCCCTGCAGAAATTTCTAACACTTGATTCTTCAAAATGTTACCGATACCAACCAACTCTATCGCTTCTGTAATAATGGATTGATTTTTCTTTAGTCTTTTCAAGGAGCTATTTAAAAGGAAATATTCAACTGTTATTGGCATCAAATTACTAATACTAAAATTTTGCGGCATATAGCCAATTTTTATGTTGTCAGCAAATACGATACTACCGGTACAGCTTTTATTTATGCCAGCAATTGCTTTCACTAAAGAGGTTTTACCTCCACCATTTGGACCAAGTATTGTAATTACGTCTCCTCTTTCCATGAACATATTGATATTGTCAAGGATTCTTTTACCACCATATGTGAGAGCAAGGTTTTCTATTTTTAGAACACGATTATTGACATTATTTAACTTTTTGGCAAAATTTAACTTCTTCTCAACATTTATATGAGACATTTACTGGCTTTTTTTCTATTACTTTCATTTACACTATACTATAATATTGCCTTTTCATCCAATTTAAAAGTTGTAGCTACAATCAAACCTATCCACTCACTTGTAGCTTCTGTGACAGAAGGGATTTTAGAACCGGAATTGCTTGGCTATGCAACATCTGCACATAATTATATATTAAAGCCGTCTGATGCGAGTAATTTGGAATCAAGTGATGTCATATTTTACACCGACGATAACTTAGAGACGTTTGTTCAAACTTTCGCCAAAAATAATAAAGAACTAGTGCAATTATCAAAGATAATCAACCTACTTCCTGCTCGGCCACATTCATTTTCTAGAAAAATTACCAATACTCAAGATGAAAAAGACCTACACATTTGGCTGAGTCCCGAAAATGCAAAGAGCATGATACTTTTTATAAGTGCAACATTGTCTAACATAGATAAAGAAAATTTCCATCGATACAACTCTAATGCAACAAAAGCTATAAAGAAAATAGACCAAGAAGTAAAAGAAATCGTGAAAGAACTGAATGATTTTAAAAATCAAAAATACATCGTCACTCACGATGCTTATCAATATTTTGAAAAATATTTTGGTTTAAATCACCCAAGCGCCATTCTTTCTATAGAAGAGGATTCGTACATAGGTATGAGGAGTTTAATGAAGCTAAAAAAGATAATGAAGGAAGAAAACGTTAAATGTATATTTGCTCATTCACAAGAAGATAGCATAAAGCCTAATGCTCTTTCTAATGACGCAAAAATGGTAGTTCTTGATCCTATTGGATCAGACATAGAGCCTGGAAAAGATGCATATCTAGCTATAATCAATAGCATTGCACAAAATTTCAAATCTTGTTTTGTTGAGTAACAAGTTCCCTTTTAGCTTGCTGTTTTATTGTTCTGCAAATCAAGAAGAAGTGAGTTTACAACAAATGGTGTCATTCCAGTCTGGAATCCAGCTTTTTCATAATCATCAAAACGTTGTATTTTATGCTTACTAACTTAATAAAATTCCTGGATCCCAGACTGGGATGACATCGTAGGGGTGTTGGCCCTGACAATCGTCATCCCGCTACTTGTTAGCAGGATCTAGAGATACCGCGGCGGCATGACGATAAGGTTTATACCTTGTCATCCCAGTGCTTGACACCGGGATTAATTTATCTTGTCTACCTTGTTTTGCCACTCCGCTGAACGGACAATGGCGTCAACTTAAGGAAAAATATCAGCGATAGTGTATAAAATTTCTCTCTAAAATTTTTACCATTAAATTACCCAAAAGCTGCAATAAACAGCACTTTTGTTTCTGTTTTATTTCAACAAAGAAGTCTCAAATGTATCCTTAAGTTGACGCCATTGGCTGAACGGATACCATATTATGCAGGTTTAGAATTATGCTTTATTCTTACGCTTATGTCTTGATCCAATGCAACCAATAAGTTAAGCAAGTATTCTAAGGAGAACCCTTCGACTTTTGATCTATTGATTTGAGATACTTTAGGTTGATCAATCTTTAGAGCGTTTGCTGCTTTTTTCTGTGTTTTGTACTTCTTACCTATTAATTGTGCAATGACCTTTATTAATTTCAGTTTTGTATCTTTTACAGCCCCCAACTCTACTATTATAGGATAACTTAATTGTAAATTTTGCATAATAATAAAATTCCTTATAAAAAAACTACTTTAATTTTTCTTCTTTAAATAATACGTGCCTTCTGACTACTGGGTCATATTTCCTAAACTCCAGTTTTCTAGTGAGCTTTTTTGGATTACGCTTTTTTACATAAAAATAGCCAGTTGATTTTTCTTCACCAGTTTTTGTTATCTTGATTGCAGTGCTAACTAACTTAACGAGCAAAGAAGCATTTTTTTTCGCCATACTTATAATGATATAATAAATTCTATGCGAGTTTATTACGCAAAACACTAAAAGTCAACCGAATAATGCAGATCGTAAAATTCTTGACAATCAACAGTGCATTAAGTAGTATGAAGTTAACTTCAGAATGAAAAGCAAACGGTAAATAAGTGGCAAATAGCGGCAAAAGGTTATTATTGATAGAAAATTATGCCTGTTCTAATGAGGTAAGAGTTGCCTTATCAGTTAATAACAAGGTTGTAGAATTTGAACAAGAATTCAAGGAAAAAAAACAGTTAAGAGGTAATATATACGTTGCTTATGTAAAGCGTATAGAGCCTTCTTTGCAAGCTGTATTTATTGAATATGGAAAAAACAAGCAAGGTTTTTTATCTTTTTCCGAGATATCTCTAAATTACTTCAATATTCCAGAAAAAGAAAAGGAAACTATCTTTGAGGGCTACTCAAATGACGATTGTACAGAAGAAGCCCCAGCAAATGTTTCTTCAGATTCTGCAGCTAGTAAAAATGTTAACGAGTCAGGTAGTGGTTTTGTAAGAGAGGTACCTTTATATAAAAAATACAAATTACAAGATGTTATTTCAGTAAATCAAAAAGTATTGGTTCAGCTAACTAAAGAGGAACGAGGTAATAAAGGAGCTTCATTTACAACATACATAACTTTAGTGGGTAGATACTGTGTTTTCATGCCAAATTCCATGAGTAAAGGTGGAGTGTCCCGCAGAATTGAAGATGCTAATGTCAGAAAGCAGTTAAAGGATATACTGAGTTCAATAAGCTTACCAAAAAGATCAGGTTTAATAATAAGAACTGTTGGTTCAGGAAAAAATAAGAAAGAAATTGAGCAGGATTACAATTACTTATCCTCATTATGGCAGAGCATTCAAAAAAATGCCTTCTCTGTAAATGCTCCATCATTAATTTACAATGAAGCAGATGTAATTATGAGATCTGTTCGTGATTTTTGTAGTGATGGTATAGAAGTTATAGTGTCTGGAAAGGAAGCTTTTGAAGCAGTTAGGCAATATGCCAACAATGCACTAAAAGGTGGTAAGTTGCGCTATAGATTGTATAGAGGTTGTGTTCCTATCTTTACCTACTACGGAATAGAAGACCAAATTTCTGAGTTATATAGCAATAGAGTAGAATTGCCATCTGGTGGGTCTTTGATAATAACTTTAACTGAGGCGTTTGTTTCAATAGACGTAAATTCAGGAAAGATGACAGGAGAAGATAGTATAGAAGAAACAGCTTATAGAACCAACATGGAAGCAGTACCTGAAATATCAAGACAGGTGAATCTTAGAGGCCTATCAGGATTAATAGTAGTCGATTTTATTGATATGTTGAAATATCAGTATTGCAGAGCTGTTGAGTCTGCTATAAGGCAAGCGTTTAAAGATGATAAAGCTAAGGTTCAATTTAGCTATATAAATGACTTTGGTTTAATGGTATTTTCAAGACAAAGAATTAAACCAAATATACAAGAAATTAATACTACAGAGTGTTTACACTGCAAAGGTACTGGAAGAGTAAAATCAAACGAAGTAATTGTTGCATCGATACTAAGGGACTTACAACATATTGCTAATAAGAATCGAAATAAGTCTTTTGATTTAGTAGCACACAGTGCAGTTATAGCGCACATTTTTAATAACAAACGCAATACAGTTTCTACAATCGAAAAAGAGTTTAATATTATATTTAACGTTAATGTTGATAACAGTTTAGATGTAAACACATTTGTTTTAAAACAAGGAGATGATGTTAATTTAAACGATTATAAGCCATTACAGAACTCTGGATACCAAATTGGGGATAGCAGTAATGAAGAAGCTGATAATTCAAATAAACTACGAAGCAATTTTTGGTTGACTAAGTGGCTTTCGCGCCTTTTAAGTTCTAATAACTAATTAGAAACCTAAATTGGGCTTGTAATTAATGAGTCCTATACTTATATATTCTTATATCAGATAATATTTACAATGGGGTACTCATTATGGGGAGAGCAATAGGTATAGATCTCGGGACAACAAATTCTTGTGTTGCAATAATGCAGGGCAAAGATACAAAGGTAATAGAAAATAAAGAAGGGGCAAGAACTACTCCGTCTATAATCGCATTCACTTCGTCAGGAGAAAAATTGATTGGTGCTCCAGCAAAAAGGCAAGCAACCACCAATGCAAGTAATACCTTTTTTGCTACTAAGAGATTAATAGGCCGCCAATACGGTGATTCTGAAATGAAAAATCTAAACGTGCCGTATAAAGTGTTTGCAGCAAAAAATGGTGATGCATGGGTTAAAACCACTGATAATAAAGAATACTCTCCTAGTCAAATTGGTGCATTTATACTACAAAACATGAAAGAGGCAGCAGAAGCTTATCTTGGAGAGGAAGTAAAAGATGCTGTGATAACAGTGCCAGCATACTTCAACGACTCTCAACGTCAAGCAACAAAAGATGCAGGAAAAATCGCCGGATTAAATGTACTCAGAATAGTAAATGAACCGACTGCTGCAGCGCTTGCTTATGGTCTTGATAAGAAACATGGGCACACAATAGTGGTGTATGACCTTGGAGGTGGTACATTTGATGTCTCAATACTTGAAATAGGTGAAGGGGTTTTTGAAGTAAAGGCTACAAATGGTGACACTCATCTTGGAGGTGAAGATTTTGATAATGCAATAGTGAGTTATTTACTAGATGAATTCAAGAAAAATGATGGCATTGATTTGAAAAATGATCCAATGGCTATGCAAAGAATCAAAGAAGCTGCTGAAAAAGCGAAAATTGAATTATCAAGTGCAATGGAAACGGAAATAAATCTACCATTTATTACAGCTGATGCAAGTGGTCCAAAACACTTAAATATGAAATTAATGAGAGCAAAACTTGAAAGCTTAGTGAATGGTTTAATCGAAAGAACTATGGCTCCTTGTAAAAAAGCTCTTGAAGATGCTGGTTTGTCTGCTAGTCAAATTGGCGAAGTAGTTCTCGTTGGTGGCATGACTCGTATGCCAAAAGTTATAGAGAAAGTTAAAGAATTCTTTGGCAAAGATCCACATAGAGGAGTAAATCCTGATGAAGTTGTAGCAATTGGAGCTGCAATACAAGCGGCGATCATTCAAGGTGATGTAAGAGATGTGCTACTACTTGATGTGACTCCACTTTCTCTTGGTATTGAAACTCTAGGAGGAGTATTTACTCCACTTATTGAACGTAATACTACTATCCCCACTAAAAAATCTCAGGTGTTTTCAACTGCAGAAGATAACCAAACAGCCGTTACAATTAAGGTACATCAAGGTGAAAGAAAATTGGCGGTTGATAACAAGTTACTTGGTCAGTTTAGTTTGGAAGGAATACCTCCTGCTCCTCGTGGAGTTCCTCAGATCGAAGTAACATTTGACATAGATGCAAATGGAATAGCACACGTTTCTGCAAAAGATAAAGCTACTGGAAAAGAGCAAAAGATACGCATTCAATCTTCAGGTGGTCTATCTGATGATGAAATAAATCGCATGGTAAAAGAAGCTGAAGAAAAAGCGCAAGAAGATGAAAAGCGCAAAAAGTTTATTGAGGTGAAAAACCAAGCGGATAGCTTAGTCCATTCTACAGAAAAGTCTCTGACAGAGTATGGTGATAAAGTTTCACCAGAAGATAAATCTGCTATTGAAAATGCAGTTAACGAATTAAAAGAAGTTAGTAAATCTGATAACATTGATAACGCTGATTCAATCCAGCAGAAAGTTACTAATCTTTCTCAATTATCTATGAAACTTGGAGAAGCTATGTATAATGCCTCACAACAAAATAGTGCTGGAAATGGCTTTTCATCAGAAGGGAATCCAAATGATAAAGAAGGAAAAGTAGTAGATTCTGATTATCAAGACATAGATAATAAAGAAGAGAATAAGTAATTGTGTATTGTTATATCACTTTTCCTGTCATCCCAGTGTCAGCTACTTGGATGACAAGAGGAGTATATTGTTGCTTAAAGAAACCATTATGGATATTATTAAAACAATAGAAGAAAAAATACGCGATTCGATAGATGTAATTGATATCAACATTATCGATGAATCAGTAAAGCATGCTGATCATTATTTTGCTTCATCTTCAACATTACCTTCGCACATTGAATTAATATTAATATCTGACGGCTTTATTAGAATGAGCATTCTAAAAAGACATAAGTTGATTTATGAGTTATTGAAGGGTGAGATAGAGCTAATACATGCAGTTTCTCTTCACTTGTATACGCAAAATGAGTACAATTTAAAAAATAAATAATAAAAATGTGAAGGAAGAGTCTATATTAGTTAAAGCAGGAAGAAAATTTAATGACTATAAAGGTTCTATGAACCCGCCAGTTTATCATTCTTCTACCATATTATTTCCTACTTACAAGGACTACTTAAATGCAGCAAATGGAGAAAGTATATACAATGTAATCAACGATGGTGTTGCAAGGGATTATAGCTACAGTAATGTTGGTACTCCTACTGTTCATTATCTTTCAAATGCACTTGCTGAAATTGAAGGGAGTGGACAAGCGCTTATTTATCCTTCCGGACTATTTGCACTTACTTTTGCTATTTTGACTTTCACTAAAGCGGGTTCGCATGTCTTGATACAAGATAATAGTTATTACCGACTTAAGAGATTTGCCGAAAATGAGCTACCAAAAAGAGGAATAGAAGTAACTTTTTATGATCCAACACAGGATATAACTGATTTAATTCAGAGTAATACTTCATTGATAATGATCGAGACTCCTGGTTCTGTAGCGTTTGAGATTTCGAATGTAGAGCATATAGTAAAAGTTGCTAAAGAACGTGGAATTGTAACCGTTTGCGACAATTCATGGGCCACTCCTTTGTTATTTAAGCCGCTTGATTATGGAATTGATGTTGCACTATATGCGGTGACAAAGTATCTAGCCGGTCACTCAGACTTATTGATGGGGGCTATTATTGCTGAAGGTGAAATTTTTAAATTGCTTTATGAGAGCTATAAAAATTATGGAGTAACCATTCAATCGCACGACTGCTACCTTGCACACAGGGGACTAAGAACACTGCACACACGTATGAAAAGGCACCAGAATACAGCAATGGAAGTGGCAAAGTGGCTAGAAAAACATTCAAAAATCAAAAAAGTTTTGTATCCAGCACTTCCCTCCCATCCTCAACACGAATTATGGAAAAGTTACTTCAAAGGAGCAAGCGGCACATTCAGTATAGCACTAGATAGAGAATATTCATGTGAAGAACTAAGCTGCATGGTTGATCATATGAAAGTTTTTAGTATCGGTGCTTCTTGGGGAGGGTGCGATAGTTTAATATTACCAATAGATCGTAGATCTATGTCAAGATCTGTAATGAATTCAGATTATGGTGGAAGTTTTATACGGATATTTTGTGGACTGGAAGATCCTGAAGATTTAATCTTTGACCTTAATGATGCACTAAAAAGGTTATCATGCTTAGACTTTCAAAACGATGAAGTAGAACATGAAACTGAGAGAATTACTGCATGATATTGTTGATGTTAACTTTGACGTTGAAATCAAGGGCGTTACATGTAATCCCAAGAGAGTCAAGGAAGGTTATCTTTTCGTTTGTGTATCTGCTCAGCTCATGACGCTGGAATCTAGAAGACCAGCACGTGTCCAGATTCTTCCTACTGGATCCCGGTATCACGCACACGACTGTGTAGACGTTGTCATACAAGGAACCAAAAAAGATGTCATCCCAGTGCTTGACTACTTGGATCCAGAAAATTTAATTGCAAATGAACACACTAAGCAATTGCATAATGAAAACTGGATTCCAGTGTCAAGCACTGGAATGACAAATACTCCGAGTTTTGCAGTGCTTGACCACCCCAACCCTCAAGAAATATACAGCGAAATAGTCAGCAGGTTTTATCAATTCAAACAGCCCAAATATGTTGCTGCTGTAACGGGTACGAATGGTAAAACTTCAGTAGTAGAATTTTGCCGTCAGATCTGGCAGAATGCTGGCTATAATGCTGCGTCTATTGGAACACTTGGAACATGCATCAATAATGGTAGAAAAGGTAATAGCAACAGTCTTACCACTCCAGGTGTAGATGACCTTTACGCAACGTTGCGTGGTACAAATGTAAAACGCTTAGTGTTGGAATCATCAAGTCATGGGATTGATCAATATAGAATCTATGGATTAAAGTTGAGTGCTGCAGCTTTTACTAATTTTTCGCAAGATCATTTAGATTACCATAAAAATCTTGGTGAATATTTAGAAACTAAAAAAAGGTTGTTTTACGAGGTATTACCAGAAGGAAAAACAGCGATTTTAAATGCGGATATAGATGAATACGGCGCATTGCTTAAAATAGCTGAAAAACGCAGCAACAAAGTTATCACCTATGGGAAAAAAGGCTCTGATATTACTTTGTTAAAGCAAACACCAGCACCAAACGGTCAACATTTTACAATTAAAATTGGCGATGAAATTTATGACATGTTTTTTCCGGTTCTGGGGCAATTCCAAGCATATAATCTGTTGTGTGCAATGGGTATAGTTACCTCGTCTAGACTGAATTACAGAGAAATATGCGTAGAAAAACTCGTTTCTCCACCAGGAAGAATGGAAAAAGTGAAACCTTTTGCATTTGTGGATTACGCTCATACTCCAAGTGCGCTTAAACAAGCCCTATTGTCTTTAAAATGGCACTTCAATAAAAAAATAATTCTAGTTTTTGGTTGTGGTGGCAATCGTGATCAAACAAAACGCGCAGAAATGGGTAAAGTAGCACAAATGTATGCAGACAGAGTGATAATCACTGATGACAATCCGCGTGATGAGAGTCCTGCAGAAATTCGTCGTGGTATTTTACTACATTGCCCTGATGCGCTAGAGATAGAAGATAGAAGGGAAGCTATAGAGAAAGGAGTAGATATTGCCTATAACGAGGGTATGATTCTGCTAGTTGCAGGAAAGGGGCACGAAAGATTTCAAATCATAGGGAATCAAACCTTTAAGTTTAGTGATGTTGAGGTTATTAAAAATCACGTTTTAACATGCTGATTTTCACAATCATTCACCGTTCTTGCAAGCGATAGCACTCTCACTTCTTTTGCACCGGAGTTTAAAATTTCTTGAGAGCAAGATCTTACAGTTGCTCCGGTTGTTACAACATCATCAACTAATATCACGATTTTATTTTTGATAATTTCTTTGTTGCTTGTTTTAAAAGCCTTCTTTAAGTTTTTTTCACGCTGTTTAAGTGAAAGACCAGCTTGAGGCACAGTATGGCGAAGACGTTTTATTGCAAATGGCGTATAGGATAAATTGGACAACTTACTCAACTCTTTTGCAAGCAATGCTGCTTGATTATATTTACGTTTAAACAAGCGCATTTTATGTAACGGTATAGGAATTATGACTTCTGCATTCTGAAACGTATCCCGATTAGCTTGGTGTATCCACTTTGCATAGATTTTTACGTAATTCAAATTATCAAAAAATTTGAAATTTATAATCATGTTTTTACTATGTTGATCATAAGCAAAAACTGATCTTAATACTTTAAACGGTGGAGGATTGATGATGCACTTACCACACGTATGAATATTGTCTGAGATTACTACGCCACAAACATTGCAGTAATGCTTAGTTAGAAAATTGATTTTTTTGTTGCATTCACTACATAGATTAAGATTTTCATCAATGATATATTCGCAACTTACGCATACGTTCGGAAATATAAGATTTGTAGCTTTTTTTAGTAAGAGAAAGTTCATAATTCATGAGTTAATTAAATATATTATAAGATAATTTATATAGTATAGCTAAAGTAACTTGTGCTTTCACTTTTTATTTCATCTCAATGTAATTCAAACTTAGCCACTGCTGAAAAAGCAGAACTTATAACTCAGTTTGCGATATGCCATTGACTAAAGTAGTCTTCGAATCACTCCGATGAGACAAAAGCTCTGGCTCCTGTATTTCACTCAACTTACTTTGCACTTTGTCACAAGCCCACACAAGTGACATTATGATTGACGCGGCAGCCTAAATGATAGCAGCGCAAGCATAACTTACAATCTTGTTAAATACTTCAGCTACTGCACTAGCACAATCTTGCCCAGCACTTAAAAATGCATTTGAATGATCAACTAATGATTTTGTACTTGCTTTTAAACAATAGTCCCCTGTTGTTTTTGACAATAACTTGGCTGAAAAGTATGACAAATATGCTACCATCAAAAATAAAGGTTGCAATATTATGCTGGCTGCTAAAATAGCACCAAGTGCACACAATGAATACATTTTCTCTGCCCTGTAACCCACGTTTATCATTGTTTTTATAATACTTGTTATAATCGTCTTTACTTCCAGCTCCACAAATTACATCTTCCACAGGGCCTAATACATTATCAACATAATGTACAGACTTATAGAAACTATTTTCTGGAACTAGTGTGAATCTTCTGCTCTCTTAGCAGGTACAACTCCATATTCAACGTACCTTCTAAAGTATTGATATACTGACATTCTTATCTCCAAATCATAAATATGCAACCTAGCCTAATATAATTAAGAAATAGTTTATAATAAATATGTTTTAAGATGCCTGCCTGTAACACTCTCTGGAATTTTTGCCACTTCTTCTGGAGTTCCAGTAGCAATCACTTCTCCGCCTTTTATTCCGCCCTCTGGTCCGATGTCTATTATATAATCTGCAGTTTTGATAACATGCAAATTATGCTCGATAACTATAACAGTGTTTCCCAGATCGACTAATCTATGAAGTATTTTTAGTAAGTTATTTATATCTTCAAAGTGTAATCCAGTTGTTGGCTCATCAAGAATATACAATGTTCTTCCGGTAAATCGTTTTGATAGCTCTTTAGACAGCTTTATTCGTTGTGCTTCACCCCCAGACAACGTTGTTGACGACTGCCCGAGTTTTATATAGCCAAGCCCAACTTCCTGCAAAGAAACCAACTTTTCTTTTACCATTGGAAGGTTTTCAAAAAAATCACAAGCCTGATCTATCGTCATATCAAGCACATCAGAGATTGATTTTCCTTTATAAGTAACTTCCAATGTTTCACGATTATACCTTCGCCCTTTACACTGCTCACACTTCACATAAACGTCCGGTAGAAAATGCATCTCTATCTTTAAGTGCCCATCACCTTTACAAGCCTCACACCTTCCCCCTCTGGTATTAAATGAAAATCGACCTATATTATATCCCCTTGCTTTTGACTCCGAAAGACCTGCAAACCAATTTCTTATATGAGTAAACATACCGACATATGTTGCTGGATTTGACGCAGGAGTTCTACCAATTGGCGACTGATCAACTTCTATAACTTTATCTATATATTCAAGGCCTTCTATTCTATCACACCGACCATACCGTGCAGACGAATGATGTATCTTATGTGCTGAATATTTATATAACGTTTCTATGACTAAACTTGATTTTCCCCCTCCTGATATTCCAGTAACACAAATAAGATTCCCTATAGGAAATTTAACGTTCACATTTTTTAAGTTATTTTCACATGCATTTATTACTTTTATGAACTGAGTTGCTTGCTTTCTTCTCCTTGGAATTAAAATTTTTTTCTCTCCACTCAAATATTGCCCTGTTATGCTCCCTGAATTTCCTTGCACCTGGTCTGGTGTTCCTTCTGCAACAACTTTTCCACCATTTACGCCAGCTCCAGGACCAATATCAATTGCATAATCAGCAGCCATTATTGTATCTTCATCATGCTCAACAACGATTACAGTGTTACCCATGTCTCTCAAGTTTTTCAGTGTAGCAATTAACCGATCATTATCGCATTGATGAAGTCCTATCGAGGGTTCATCAAGCACATACAGCACTCCTGTTAAACCAGAGCCAATTTGCGAAGCAAGTCTGATCCTCTGACTCTCACCGCCAGAGAGAGTGCTAGATTCTCGATCGAGCGTTAGGTAATTCAACCCTACATTCTTTAAAAATGTTAGCCTCTTGATTATTTCACTTAGTATTTTATTTGAGATTTGCTTCTGTTGTTCTGTGAGCTTGTCTGGCAAATTTTCAAACCACTTAAGGGATTTATCGATGCTGAGCCCTGATATTTCACCTATATGGTTGCTATCAATTTTTACTGTAAGTGCTTCTTTTTTCAATCTATAGCCAGTACATTCTCTGCAGTGAGTAACAGAGCAATATCGCTCGACAAGTGTTTCATCATAATCCATCTGATGTTCTAGGATACTGACCAAACCTTGAAATTTATCGGAGCCAAAGAGTATCATATCTTTTATTTCTTGATCTATGTTCTTCCATGGAATATCAAGGCTAAATTTGTAGTTTTCAGCCAGTGATAGAATTGCATTTTTTAGAAATCCATAACTTGTGTACATTTGGCGTGCTGTTTGCCCTACTGGCTTTAAAGCACCTTCAGATATTGAGAGCGTTTCATCTGGCACTATCAGCTTTACATCAATAGCCAGCTTTTTACCAAGCCCATTACACGAACCACATGCACCGTAAGGGCTATTAAAAGAAAATAATCTTGGTTCTATTTCTTCAAGAGTGAAACCAGACTCGGGGCATGCAAAATTCTCTGAAAAAGTCAGAATTTGACCATTGTTATACTCAAAATTATGGTTGTCAGGTAGGTTCACTACTTCTACATACATTAAACCATGACCAAGTTTTAGTGCGAATTCTATACTACTTGGTAGTCGATTTCCTATATCATCCAATATTGATATTCTATCTGCAACCACAAAAATGTCGTGTTTCTTATTCTTATCAAGTTTAGGCAAATCATCTACATTGTACACTTCACCATCTATTTTGAACCTTACGTAACCTTGTCTTTTAATTTCCAATATCTCTTTGAGATGTTCTCCCTTTCTACCACGCACAACAGGGGCAAGTATATATATTTTAGTTTCTAAAGGTAACGCAATTATAGTATCTACAATTTGAGATACAGTTTGCTTTGTTATCGGTAATCCAGTTGCAGGTGAATAAGGAACTCCTATTCGTGCATACACTAAGCGCAAGTAATCGTAAATTTCGGTAACAGTTCCAACCGTCGACCTTGGGTTTTTTGAGATTGATTTCTGATTAATGGATATTGCAGGAGAGAGACCTGTAATCGACTCAACATCTGGTTTATCCTGAATATTGAGAAATTGACGCGCGTAAGCTGATAGGCTTTCAACATACCGGCGTTGGCCTTCTGCATAAATCGTATCAAACGCAAGACTAGATTTACCAGAACCACTTAACCCAGTTATAACAACTAGCTTATTTTTCGGTATATTGACATCTACACCTTGCAGATTATGTTCCCTTGCACCCTTAACTCTTATAAAATCGTCCATATTATACTATATAACGTATTTTAGCCATTATAGCCTTAAAATACATGAATTTACAGTGATATGTTGATTTTCTATTGATTTTTCAACTGTTACGGAAAATTAGGCGGCGTTTGATAAATCGTCATTCCGCTACTTGTTAGCGGCTGAGATACCGCGACGGTATGACGGTTAAGTAGACCAGTGCTCCTATGATGTCATCCCAGTGTCAAGCACACAACTGTACGAACATTCATTTTTGAAGACAGCAAATGGTGTCATTCCAGTCTGGAATCCAGCTTCTATGCAACTTAATTAAAAACGTTTGTTTTAGCGTAAGACAACTACCTTTAGCTCATCAGCTCAGTTATAAGCAAAATTTTTGGATCCCAGACTGGAATGACACCCCCCTGATAGGCTC
This sequence comes from Wolbachia endosymbiont of Drosophila tsacasi, assembly GCF_028982115.1. Classification (NCBI taxonomy): domain Bacteria; kingdom Pseudomonadati; phylum Pseudomonadota; class Alphaproteobacteria; order Rickettsiales; family Anaplasmataceae; genus Wolbachia; species Wolbachia endosymbiont of Drosophila tsacasi. The sequence goes on from NZ_JAPQLJ010000009.1 coordinate 22,322, forward strand.
AAATCATAATGTTTGTACAGTTGTGAGTTTAGGCTACCTATAAACTCTAAACTGTTGTTACGCACCAAATACATCCCCAGGACCCAAAGTCAGGTCAGCTATATCAGAAAACAGGTTATGTGAAAATCTTAAAATACTTCTTGTTCGCCAAACAAAATAAATACATTCCTACAAACAAGCAGATGCTCAATACTGACGCATAAGAAAACTTAAAAATTAGATCTCTAATATATATTGATAAGCATTTACCTGCAGAAAATTTGTATAGTAATCCAACACATACAACAGCACTATCAACAACTGATGCTATAATTAAAGTAATGAAATTTGCCATATGCAAATTCAACTTGGACTTCAATTTTTCAAAAATAATTATGCTTGAGAGAAGAGAGACTAAAATTGCAGCATATGAAATCAATATCATCAAATTAAAAATTTGCCATTTAAAAACATAACATAGCGCTGTACACACTATTAAGCTGTACGTAGCTTTGCTTTTGCCATAAAATTCAACCATTGAATTTATAACTAAAGCAGCTCCCACAAATAAGGCAGCACATATCATTAATTTATTTGAAGTATTGAGTAAAGAAAGACTGATAAACAGGAGTATCGATAAAATAGACATAACTACCTACCCAAATTTAATGACATACATTTATTTTAAGTAAATATTGCACATAGTGAAAGAGTTATTTAGCATAATCAAAAAAATATTTTAGCTGGCATAACTATTTTCTCAATCTTTTATCTGCTTTTGTAATGTTCTTAATACTTAAGAAAATTTTTACTATATGCATGTTGAATATTATTTTATTCAAATTACAAAGAGGAATCTATGAGCAATAAGATACAGTTTAAAAAAGTAACCGATTACAAAGTTCATGAGGGTAAACTTCAAGGTAAAGATTATAAATACTATAGTATAATTTCAAAGAAAAATTTAGATCCTAATTCTAATGAAAAAAATTACTATGTAAGCATTGGTCCAGACGTACGTGGACAACAGGAAGAGTTTAATGGGCTATATAGTTTGCATATTTCTCATGCACCTGAGGGTATCGATTTTATGAACATTAGACACTTAAATTTAGTACGAGAACCTGAATATAACGAACAGAGTAGAACTGTAAATGCTGAATTAGAGTTTGCTCAAACAAGCGAACCTATTCAAGGTTTTTTTCATATGTATGGTGAATCCATGAGGAATCCACTTATGGATATCTCGATAGATTTAACATAAGTATACGCTTGATATAATAGCTTAAGTTTATTGACCATATCGTAGAAGGTTTGATTATAACTGATTCAGAAATTCTTTAATTTTTGATGCTAATCGAACCTTTTACGTGTAAAAACTATAACTATAAGCCAAACTTTCTACTTTCATTTCAATAATATCCTTTATATTTAGCACCTTTTTCTCTGTTACTTTGCCAATATATGAATAAGCCGCATCTTCAAACAACGCTTCAAACCTCTTCTGATTTTGTGGTGCAATAGTAACCAAAATTCTACTTTGCGATTCAGAAAACATTATTATTTTGTTTATTATGTCTGTATTTTGTGTTTTTCCTATTGGCACTAGTGAAAGATCAATTTCAGCACCGAGATCTCCTGCAATTAGCGATTTTGCCAGAGCAATAATTAATCCGCCCAAGTTTGGTGCGATTGCAGAGGCAATTATGCCATCTTTTATTGCCTGGTTGTAATGCTCATACAACTTCCTAGCGCTCTTTGCATCAACTTTTGGCACGTTGTTATTATCTATTCCACTATATAACTGATATTCAGATCTGCCAAGCTCATCGTGAGTTGTACCAAGCACATATATCAAGTTCCCTGGCATTTTTACATCAAGTGATACCGCATTTTCAATATTTTCTATAATTCCAATTGCTGAGATGAGTAATGAAGGTGGTGCAGAGATTATCACTTTCTCGCCATTTTCATCATATCCCTTGAAGTCATTGAACATACTGTCTTTTCCGGATATGAATGGTGTTTTAAATGCAGTTGCAAAGTTGTAACAAGCCTCTGCAGCTCTCTTTAGCTGCCATAGCCTTTCTGGATTATAAGCATCACACCAGCAAAAATTATCGAGCAACGCTAGATGATTTATATTTCCTCCTGCAGCTACGTAGTTGCGTATGGCAGTGTCAATCGCACATGCTGCCATGTGATAAGTGTCAATTTCTCCATAACTTGAGCCAAATCCTTGCGATTTTACAACACCTTTATTTGAAGAAAGAATTGGCCTTGAGACGATAGCTTCGCTGCACACTCTTCCTTTGCCTTGCAGTGGTTTCAGTATTGACGATCCTTGAACCTCATGGTCATATTGCACCACTATGAACTCTTTGCTGCAAATGTTTGGTCTGCTCAGCATTTCTTTTAGTTCAGTTTTTTGGCTTGATGTCATGCAAGTAGCTGACACGCAAAGGGTGTCATGAAAACTGGAATCCATTTCACATTCAATTCCACCATTAGATGAGTTTTGGCGTAAAATGTTTACAGGCTTTACCTGCTGGATCCCAGTGTCAGCTACTTGCATGACAGGAAAGGATACAGCAGACTCCTTAGACCATAGTTTCGTCTGTAAATGCACTTTGGGATTACCATCATGCAGAAATTCAGTTTCGATGTCCATTATTACTTTCCCTTCAGGACATTTAACGACAGCTTTACCTCTTTCGTTAAATTCTCCAATCACACAAACCTCCACATCATGTTTTTTCATGGTTTGCTTAAACATAGGAAGATTTTCTTCTGGCACTGCTAAGGTCATTCTCTCTTGTGATTCTGATATCCATATTTCCCACGGAGCTATACCATCGTTTTTAAGGAGAACCTTGCTCAAATCAACTTCAAATCCGTCTTTTCCCATTTCACCAATTGACGATGATAGACCGCCTGCTCCATTATCCGTTATTGCATTATAAAGACCAAGATCTCTTGCTTCTAAGGCAGCATTGGATAATTTTTTTTGTGTTATAGGGTCACCAATTTGCACAATTGTTGAAGGGCTGTTTCCCGACAATGCCTCTGAAGAAAAAGTTGCACCGTGAATTCCGTCCCTTCCAACTCTTCCACCAATAATTACGATTTTATCGCCGTTTTTAGGTCCTTTGATGTGTGAAGGTACATTATTTATACTGCGCGGAATAATTCCTACGCTGCCAACAAAGACTAACGGCTTTCCACAAAATCTATCGTCAAAATATACCGATCCAAGTTGTGTTGGAATACCAGAGCAATTACCAGCAACATTAACACCGTGAATCACTTCTTTCATTATATATTTTGGCGGTAAGATCTCATCAGTGCGCTCTTTATCCCTATAAAATTTGCCTTTTGCTTTTTTGGCAAAGCAGAAATAATAGGTATTCATTATAGGCTCTGCGCCTTTCCCGAAACCAACTATATCACGATTAACTCCAAGCACTCCGGTTATTGCTCCACCAAACGGATCAAGAGCTGAAGGGCTATTGTGAGTTTCAACTTTATCTACAATCAAGTAATCGTCATCAAAAATTATTCCTCCTGCGTTGTCGGAGAAGACTGACACGCATATGTCAGAATTTATCTCACGCGTTGCACGCTTAATATAATGAGCATATAGACCGTCTTTTATTTCATCAATAGGGGAGCAAAAAATATTGTGTTTACAATGTTCAGACCAAGTCTGTGCCAGAGACTCAAGTTCAATATCATATGGATTTCTACCGAGTTTTTTAAAGTAATCCTTTATAGCTTTCATTGCTGCCAGCGAGAGCCCTAAAGTGCCATTACCATCGATTCCATCTCTGCTGATTTTTTCAAGCTCTTGGTCACTTACATTTAAATCAACAGGTTTAGCCCCATTACTACCTGATGTAATTCCAGTGCTTGACACTGGAATCCAGTTTTCATTATACAACTGCTTGAAGTTTTCTGGATCCCAGTGTCGGAGCACTGGGATGACACCAGGTGTAGTATTCGATTTACCATAATATTTACAGCTATAGTTCTTACAGATAAGTGTGCAATACTCAGTGATAGGGTTGAACTCTTGTTTTATATCATCTTCGGTTGGCAAATTCCCTTGACTTAGAATCAATTTTGAACTTCTTGCTTTTATCTCAATTGATGTCATTCCAGCCCTTTCGTCCGTCATCCCAGTGCCCTGACACTGGGATCTATAGATTCCAGCGTCACGCGCTGGAATGACAGAGGGGGAAATTTGCATGACAGATGGATCGATATAGCCTTTGCTTATTAAATATTCTGTAATAATTTGTTTTGCTGTGTTGCCTACATTGTCGGTCATGCCAGGTAAAAAGCTTATCTCCAAGCCCCACTTTGCTTGTGGTTCTATGAAGTTATATTGAACTTCTTCAAGGTTTTCATTGTAGGAATAATAACGGCAGTCTTGTATGACTTTATTATAAAACAGCCCACAAATTTCTTCATATAATTTTGATGGTAATTCTTTGCTTATGTAAATCAAGTAAACATTAACTACCCTTCTGCGGCCAACTTGTTCACATTTATTTAAAACTTCTATTCTGATGTTTGCCATGTAATATTGTGAAAGACTTTAATATATCATAGCATAAGAAACTGCGAGCACATTTATATTTTGAGTGATTTCTGCATAATAAAATATTGTATTAATTGTTACTGTTAGTGGGAAGAGTTTTTACTGTTAATGTGGATGAATCCCTTTTTGATGTGCTGGTTCAGCACATATTTTCTGAATATGAAAGAGAAAAAATTCCCGAGATAAAGATCATACTTCCCTGCAAAAGGGATGTAATAGCGCTGCTGAGTGCGTTCAAGAATTATAACGCTAAAAAATGCATAATTTTGCCAGAGATAGTTTCACTGGAAAACATTGATGAAGAGGATTTAATATTAAATCTTGATAGAGTTAAAGTTATCAATCCAACAAAGAGGATGCTGCTACTCATTCAATTTATATTGGAGTGGAATAGAAAAAATAATGATAATTTCCCTATTGATTTAGCTTATAGCCTGCCATCATTGCTTCAATCTACCCAAACAACGGATTGTTATCAATTCGATGAACATTCAAAAAAAATAGAGAATTTCATAAGCTTACTCATTGAGAGTTGGAATAAAATTTTAAAAGATTTAGGAGTAGTAGATATATTAGAACATAAGAGTGATTACATAAACAATATGATAATCTCTTTAGAAAAAGACCAACATATAATCTTTGTTGGAATTGGAAAGGATAAGTCGTTAATTAAGGCTATATATGACCTGCCGTTTGGAAAAATAATTTTGCCTAATCTGAATTTGAAAATTAAAGAGAAAGATTGGCAATCACTTGATAAAAAACATTATCAATATTGCCTGAAAGATCTGCTAGGTTATTTAAGTATAGGCAGAGAGGATGTAAGTTTTCTGCCAAAAGCATGTTCTCCAGTGCCCAGACACTGTGATCCAGAAAACTTAACTTTAAATGAGCGCACCAGGTGGCTGTACAATAGAAACTGGATTCCAGTGTCAAGCACTGGAATGACACCATCTACTACTCAAATTACCTGCAAATTACAATGTTCGTACACTAAAAATCAGAGGGCTGGGATGAAAGGAAGTCCTGAGCTAGATTATGTCTTTGATACAACTGCTGATCTAAGCAAAGTTAGCAATGGACATATTGGCAATATTGAAGTCATCACTTGTGATTCCAGAGAGGAAGAAGCACAAGTGACATCATTAATTATAGAGAATGAAGGTTATGAAAACGTTTCTTTGGTTGTCTTTGATAAATTGCTTGCAGCTCGTATAGCATGTTTATCAAGGCAACACAGTGCCATACCGGAAAATTATCCTTATATAACACTCCTACTTTATAGTATCGAAGTTTTGACCTCAAATTGGAGCAGTGTGTCATTACTTTCGCTCCTTAAACATAGGCTAGTGACTTTTGGTTACACTCAAGAAGAGTACTCTCGGATTTTATCTGAATTTGAAATAGAGATATTACGTAGCTTTAGTATAAACGGTCTTGACGATATTATAAAAGCTATTAATACTCATAAAAAGCTAAAGCATGAAGAGGATATATTGCTTATTATCAGCAAGTTAGATGTTGTATTTAATCTTTTACTTGATTCTATAAATTACCCTATTTCTGATGTGGTGGCAACTCATTTGCAGTGTATTAATATGCTATCTGGTATAAATTTTTCAGAGTTAAATAATGAAATAGGTAATTTTACCTGTAATTTCTCAAATGCATGTGAGGGTGTAGAAATTAAATGCTCCTTAGAGTTATATAGCCAAATTCTGACCTTATTTTTAGAGAAAGAGTTTTTTTCTGTAGCAAATGACTTGAATAAATTCAGCTTATATCACAACAAAGTTGTGATACTCGCTGGATTTAATGAAGCGCCAAGCTTTCAAGGGCCGCTTTTGAATGCACTTACGAGAGAAAAATTTAACCTTCCTTCTGCGCAAGAAGAGCAGGGGTATTTTTTTTATACTTTACACAATTTGTTTTGCGCAAGTAAGGTTTATATTACAAGATCGCTAAGCCATAGAAAACCAATTCTATTGCAGCGTTTGGAAATTCTGCTTAAGGAGGGGAAACAGCCGTATCGTGATTGGCTGAGGGTATTAAATACACCTGAATGTACTGTTCCATGTACTCAGCCTATGCCAAAACCTCAAACCGAAGTTAGAAAAGAAAAAATGCAGGTGATGTCTTGCAGTGCAATAGAAAAGCTAATTCGTAATCCTTATTCATTTTACGTTGAATATATACTGGGCCTTAAACAATTAAGAGACTTGAATTTTAAGCCATCGATATTGGAATTTGGCACTATGGTACATAACATTCTTGCAAGATATTTACGCAACGAAAAGTCGCTGATGAGTATTGCACGAGAAATGTTCTCAACCAGTCAATTTAATTTTTCAAATATGTGGTGGATAAGACTACAGAGGGTAATTCAATCTTTTGTCGAACTTGATGAAACTCGAAGCAATTATGTTGAGTTGGAAAAGAGTTTTACCTATCCAATATTTCCCGTTTCAGTGCATAACGCTGAAAATATTGGAGTGACAGAAGAAATTTTACTGACAGCAAGATGTGATAGAGTTGAGTATCTACCAAGTGGGCAAGTGGCAATTATAGACTATAAGCTTGGTACACCACCTTCCAATGAAGAAGTAATGTCGGGATTTTTTCCGCAATTAATTTTACAAGCCTTAGCGGTAGAACATATAACAAAAAGAGAAGTCTCAGAACTTGCTTATTGGAAACTTGATTATGATAAAATAAAAGTTGTATCTATACAAAATTATAGATACAAAATGCAAGAATTAAAAAATGATCTGCCTGGTTTTTTATCTAATTATTTAAGTAATTCCACACCTTTTATTGCCTCTCCATATTTTCTGAGATTTAATAGCTATAAACAACTAGAAAGGGTAGGGGAATGGTTGTAAATGGTGTCATCCGAGTAGCCCCTATGATGTCATTCCAGTGTTCCTTTCTCGTCATCCCAGTGCGTGACACTGGGATCTAAATTTTTATGTAAAATTATTATATTTGCAAATAGACGCAAATTGGAAACTACAAAATGAGATCCCAGATATCAACTATGTTTTTTTAAAAGTTTTTTATTTGTGTAACTTTGTTCAATCATGTGGGCAATAAAAACCCGTGTGTCATAGAAATAAAATTTTATATCAAACAGCTGTCACAACAATTTCTGCTTAGCTAATGAATATGTGCTTTAAGTCTGTGTGGACGCACATATTCATTAGCTAATTTCAGTTACCGTTGTAAGAGTATGCAAATTAATTGCTTCTTTAAGTCTTGCATTAGCAATTACTATAATTTTTCGCATTAGAGCTGTTATAGCCACCATCTTCTTCTTACCACTTTCAATAAGCTTAGAATAAAAGGCACCAAGTGCAGATTTGGACCTTGCAGCAGCCATGGTTGCTGTAAAAAGCTTTGAACGAACGTTACTTCTTCCACCTATAATCCTTCGGTAGCCAATAGCTTTACCACTTTCCTTAGGATGAAGCGCAACACCTGCAAGGCTTGAAATTTGCCTTTTATTTAAAGAACCAAGTTCCGGTATGAGACACAATAAACATTGAGAGGTTTTTCTACCTATTCCAGGAACTGTTTCAAGAATTTTTTGGCATTATTGCAATTCAGGATTTTCATTGACTATTTTTTGTATAGCTTGATCAAGCTTTTCTACCTGGTTGTTGAGGAATTCAATAGCTTGTTGACAACTTTCCTTAATGTAATCATTTCCAGGAGTTTTTAGCCTATTCTTGTCTTGAACAAGCATTTTCGTAATATCGTCACGACGCTGACAAAGTGCAAACAAGGTGGTTTGTTCTTTTGAGATAGGTGTAAATAGCTGCAGATGTCTACACCGCTCAGAACCATATTGGGCAAGCGCTTTTGCATCAAGACTTTGCCAAAGTTCCATGAGATAGAATGAAGTTTTTAACTTGACGAGTATTAGCACGATGCACAGCAATTTTTCTATCAATAAGAAAATACAATAAGCCAAGCTCATAACCTCCTGTAGCTTCTAAAATTGCCATGGAGTTAGGCAAGATATTTGAAAATTTTTGGTAGAATTGTTTCCAACCAACACAACTATTGTCAAATTTGATGACACCTTTTTGTTCATTAACTGCAGTAACAAATTCAAGTTTTCCAATATCAATGCCAATAAAATTTTGATAAGATGTAACCATAAATAACCTCGAGAGTTTTAGTTAAAGTTTAAGATTGTAAACGGGTGCATATATATGTCCCAAACAACTATTTAAACGTCTCGAAGGATAGGCTTGAGTACCTTGACTATCTACGTATGTTATAATACTACCGTCTTA
>NZ_JAPQLJ010000010.1:0-7888 GCF_028982115.1 Wolbachia endosymbiont of Drosophila tsacasi
TTTGATCAAAAAGGCACGAGAATTTGGCTATACTTTAGTGCAACAAGAGGAGCTAGTTAAGGAAGTTTCTTAGAAGTATGGAATGAGCAATGCTGATTTATTTATAGCTATTGAAAATGCTGAAATTGATAAAGTAAGGAACCTAATAAATGATGGAATCAATGTTAACGAGAAAAATAAAGATGGACAGACTCCTTTACATTTAGCTGTTGAAAAGAATAATGAAAAAGCAGTAGATGCTCTACTAAAAGCAAGAGGAATTAATGTTTATGCAAAAGATAGTTCAGGAAAGACTCCTTTAGATCTTGCTCATTATAGAGATCACAAAGGAAGTCACACTACATTGATGATTGCTCTGACAAAAACACAAAATAAAATAGAAGATTTGTGTTTAGCTATTAAAGATGTTAAGGTTAAGGAAATAGACGATTTAATAAATGGGGGAGTAAACGTTAATGTAATAGATCAAAATGGAATGATTCCTTTACATTATGCTGCCAAAAAACACAATAAGGATATAGCAAATGCTTTAATAAAGGCAGGAGCAGATATTAACATAAAAGATCAAGATGGAAGAACACCTTTACATTGGGCTGCCATAGAACGTAATGAGGGTGTAGCAAATGCTTTAATAAAAGCAGGAGCAGATGTTAACGCAAAAGATGACTATGGAAGGATTCCTTTACATTGGGCTGTCAACGCAGGCAGTATAGAGGTAACACAAATTCTATTAGAGACAAAAGTTAACGTTAATGCACAAGATAAAAATGGAAAGGCTCCTTTACACTTGGCTGCTAAAGAAAATCACGCAGAGTTAGTAAAAGTTCTGTTAAGTAATAGAGCAGATATTAGCGTAGAAGATCACCATGGAGATACTCCTTTCAGTTTAACTACTAACGAAGAAATAAAAGCTCTATTAAGAAATGCTGCTTTACTTAAGGCTGCTAAAGAATGTGATATTCAGGAAGTAACCAGTCTAATAGAAGCAGGAGCAGATGTTAACGTAAAAAATGAATATGAACGTACTCCTTTACATTTGGCTGTTAAAAATTGCAATAGAGAGTTAGTAACACTTCTATTAAATAGTAATAAAGTAGATGTTAATGCAAGAAATAAACATGGCAGTACTCCTTTACATGTAGCTGCTCTAAACAACAAGAAAGATGTAGTAGAAGTTTTATTAAATCATGGGGCAAAGAGCAATGTGGTAAATAACTATGGGAAGACTCCTATCGATTTAACTGCTGATGAGGACATAAGAACTATATTAAAAAATGCAGAAAAACCTGATGGGGATGAATCATCGACAGATAAGGAAGGGCAAGGAGATAATGTTCCATTACATCCAGGTATTAAAGGAAATTCAGAAGAGGAAGAACACCAACCAGATGATAATAAAAAAGAGAGTATAGGAGAAGGAACAAGTGTGGAGCCTACTTCTAAAGAGCCCACACAAACAGAAGAACAGCCGAGCTCTTTTTTTAGTAGTTTATTTAGTATAGTTACAAAACCTTTTTCATTAATTATATCATTTTTTAGTGGGTTTTTTTCATGGTTGTTTGGGTTTAACGAGGAAGAATTTACATCACAAACCGATGCTTTGCTTAAAGTCGATTCATTAAATGAAAAAAAGACTGGTCTACAACCTGATGAGGATTCTTCTGATAATCATCTATTTGGGTGACAGAAGGTAGTTTCAGACCTCGCGATTCCAAGAAAAACTCTTCTTACGCTTGCTGGTTTTGGTTGCTGGAAATGGTTGCATTATTTAAATTTATTAATGTTGTATACTACTAAATTAATAGCTGTTCATTTAAGAACCTCCTTCAACTTTACCCAACTCGACACATATACTTTTTGAAACATTGCTACAAGTAGAAAAAAACAGGTTACCCACCTTAACTTCTTTAAATTTGCTCACAATCTCTACTTGATGCATAAGGTTTTTGTTACACTCCTTTCATCTACCGATTACTTCTACCTACCGCCTTTACCTTTGCTAAGGTCAGAAACACACTAGCTTCAGGACTTTCTAAGCTCGACTGTGGCAGGCCACCAAAATTACTGGAATCACTAACACTAAGCGATATAGGTGCTTCTACTGGTCCACACCCTTCTCCCACTCTGTGATATCTTAATTCTAGATAAGTACGTAATAATGGATCAATTTGTTCTCTATTTTGAATGTATGCTTGCAATTGCACATCTTGAAATCCCGGATCATTCCTGAATAATTGTGAAATGCCCACTCTTATGTTCTGAAAGTAATTTCTATCTCTGTTTGGGTAGTTTCTTTCGAGAAAGTCACGCATAATATTTACAATATTCTGAACTTGTTCTCCAGGATTTTCATTTAGGACTCGATTAATATCCTTAGCATTTTCTAATGCCCATAAACCACAATTCCAACCATCTGTTTGCTGACGAACAGAAACATTATTAATCCTGATATTATTTCCTAAGTTATTTTGAATGATATCGGTAATACCACCTGGAACAGCAGTAGCAGTTGAATCAGCATAGTACCCAACATAGTTCCCATTTTGACGTTCAATCACTAGTGTAACCCAATGAGTGTTATTTAAAGTAATGATTAAAGTTAAACGCTGTTGTTCTTCGTTTTCCCTAAATTGATTTAATACTCTAACAATGTGCTCGTTACCGTCATTCCTTGCCAAATTAGCTGCTTCAAAAGTGTGATTACCTTCAGTACGAAGCTGATATTGCAATCTTCCAGCATGAGCTATATCAATTTGTTGAAGCCAGTAATCATAAAGTCCATTTCTCGTTGCAAATTCTAGTGTAAGTAGATCATTTACTTCTATCCCTTGATTTCCAAGAATATCTCTTATTTGTCTTCTTATTCCTTGTGCTATAGGAATGGCATTATCACCTCCCATTATTCTTGACCTTAGTATTTCTAGGAATTGTTGTCTACTACCTTCGAAGGTAGTAATACTAACACATCGACTATCACCTAGATCAAACAGTAAAGTCTGGTTCCGTCCGGGATTTTCTCGAATATAATTTATTAAATTTTCACGAGTCTGATCTGATAATAGACCCTCTGGTGGATTTTCATCAATAACACTTTCAGGGACCACTAGTCCTCCTGATCTTAAGTCACGACCACCACGATCAAGTTTATGTACATACTCTTCTCTTCCTATTCCTTCTGGAATAGATATCAGACCTTCTACTCTCCCTGCACCTGCATTAAATATAAGAGGAAATAAAACCACCTCATTTCCAGAAGTAATAAGCAAATATCCTCTTTGCTTGTTCATAAGTTCTTTTATTCGATCTTTTGCGTTATTCTCCTTTTGTGCTACTTCTTCTACATTACCAGCAAATCTTAATATATATCCAATTGGATGAGTATCTAGATCATTCTCTGTAGGTTGTCTTAATAATAAAATGTCTAATGTCTGTTCTGTAATTCTTGTGAGTATTACCCTTTCTCCTTCTTCTTCCCGCCCCCTTTTCAAACTATATGTTTGACCAACTTTATACATAGCAAGCACTTTATAAGGATTATCACTAGCATAAAATGTACCATGTAGTATAGAACGAAACTTATCCTCACTATTAACATTTATTGCGTCCCTAAGTGGCATCAATATTCCAGAGATCTCTTGAAATAGTTCTCTATGCTGACCTACATTTTTCCAGCCATCGTTCATAACCCTTTCTGAAATACCATGTACATTTTCAACATTAGGCACTTGTATAAGATCACCAGCAAGAAAATTATTTGCATTATTATTTTGGTAATCGTGATATAAACCAAGGTCATTTGGTTGATCAATATCTAGCTCAAATTGGTCATTAAGTGTGCATGAAACTTCCCATATATGAACATTATTTCTATTAACATTAAGAGCTTGTAAATCGATAGCTTCTTGCTGTTGCGCATCGTGAGCTCTAATATGAAGTGTAACTATATTATGACCCTGAGCATAAAAGACCATAGTTAAAGTATGTCTTCTTAAATCTCCATCACCGTATCTAAATATATACTTTCTTACACGTACTCGATCTTCTCCTTCTTCCAGCTCTAAATACTCTCTAGCAAAAGCACTACTCCCAAAAGTAAAACCAGTTATACAATCAAATATTCTGTTATAATTCTCTGCATTTCTTGGTATTTTAGCAAGAAGATGTTGAAGTAAGAAATCTCTAATATTTTCTCTAATTCCTTCATTCTCCAAACACTCAAATAATCTTTGTACTAAAGGAAATCTATCCTGTTGAAGCCCTACCGTATCAACCCTAAAAGGAATTCGATTTAAATCAAAATTTAATCCAACACAAACAGTATGCTCTGATGTGGTAGGTATAAATGAAGAAACATATAATCTTTTAGCGTGACCTCTGGCACAGTCTAATGCGGTACTGGACAATGTTGCTCCTGTAGCAATATTAATGACAATAGGAACATTTCCTCTTTCTTCTTGATGACGTACAAGAAAAGCAACATGTGAGTTTCTAGGAGATAAGTCAAGATCGATGCCTATTGTGTAGCGATGACTAAAATTTGCTAAGAAAGCTAATAAAAACCCGTAACTCTCAAACTTTTGACTGCGATTTTGAATGTCATTTTGTAGGCTGCCTAGGTAATTACGATAGATTCGAGTTATGTATGGCAAAATTCCTTCATTTATTCCACGTTCTACATTTATTCTTTGGTTACTTGCTAGCACTTCCATAAAATTGAAAATCCCTTGCTGACTTGGTCCAACTTGCACAAAATTGACCAAATGACCAAGCTGTACGATCTGATCTTGATCGAGTCGTATACTTTCTATTTCCTTAACTTTCAACACACTGCTTGGCGCAAGCACATTAATCTCCCTAAGCCTATTGCGTTCTATATGCCTCAGAAGGCTAATCTCAGACGCTGAATATTCAGCAAATCTATTTCTACCTTGAGAATCTTTTTCACGAATCATCTCGAATACTGTTGCAATTGCCTCTCCCTGACTCCTGCCTTTCCCATGCATACATACTTTGTACTGCTCAAAACTTAGGTCTTCTTTCCTTAAACCTTGATTTTGCTGTATAATTTTTTGTACTAGAGAATCTTTCTCCCTTTTACTAAATCTTAACCCACCACTATTAGAACGATCAGAAATGCTGTAACACCTGACAACTTGCTGTCCGTCACGATTACGAGTTAAAACAACAACTTTTAGGTTTCCTGTATTTCTATTTCTACCACTTGTATCAATACCATGATTATCAAAACGAAAATAGACTTTCTCATCTGTATTCAAAATGCCTGCATCATGAGCAGTAGCAAACATACTAAAAAAGAATACAGGAAGGAAACGTCCTGTACCTACATGATACAAGAAAGATGGACATTGATTTAAAAAGGATTCAAACTCTTGTCTAAAACCATCAAGATCTCCATCCACTAAATTCCTAATAAGCCCATCACCATTACTCATACAAAATACCCTTTATTTACTACGACCAAAAATACCAAGAGTTCATAAGTGGATTACTTATTACCACTAAGCGTAAAGATGCTTTTTTTTCTTATAAGAAGAAACACCACTTACACTAGGAGTTCCAAGCTCAGACTGCGGACTATCATCAATTGGCAAAGTTGTTCTCTTACTGCCACAAGCTTTAACTGGCAAAGTTGTTCTCTTACTGCCATGAGCTTTAGATCGTGTCCGTAAATCATACCTAGGGCCATCACCTCCAGGAGGTAAAGTTGTTTTCTTTAACTCAGAAAACAATTCTTTCGCCAAATCATCGTAGTTTATACCTTCTTCCATTCTTTCTCTACCACATAATCTAAGGTTTTCTACCATGACTTCTTTAAAAAGTTCAAACTTTTCAGGAAAGCAACTTTTAGCAAATGATATTATATCTAATATTTCTTCTTTCTCTATTTTCCTATTGAGCTTACAAACATCTTCTTTAAAAAATTCAAACTCTTCAGAAAAGTAACTTCTAGCAAATGATGCCATATCTAATATTTCTTCTTTCTCTCCTTTCCTATTGGGCTTACAAACATCTCCTCGTTTCCAATTAATAATTAATCCCCCAAGTACACTCTTTATAGGAACTGTATAATTAGAAGTATTAACAGAGGTCTCTCTGTATTCAGTAAAGCGTTCACATTTCCAAATCTTCATAACAAGAGATCTAGCTTGAACACTTGACTCAGGATTTTTCAACATTACATTTGAAAGTGAGTAAAGGAGGAGGTCATACTCATCTTGTGAGAATATTTTCTCTGAATGATCTCCACGTTCTGAAACGCCTTTATAACACCAGCACTGTACCAAATCATGAACCGTATCAAAAAAACATGACTCTATTAATTCAGCAAGAATGGAATATACTCCCTTATCTTTCTGCAGCAATTTCTGTAAAAGAGTATCTTTATCACCTATATTCCTTACACAAAAATCTAAAATAGGAGCGTCTTTCTCAACAGATTGAGGACGAGAAAGAGCAAGAATAGCTTCTGTAAGCTTCTTTTCCTTATCTTCTTCTTTTAAATGATTATAAAAATACTCTACCCCTTCACTCCACTTAAGTTTTACAGCACTGTCAAAACCTTCTACTGCATCATACTGCTTTAATTCCCCAGATTCTCTATCGATCCAGAAATCAAATAGAGGACCTTTCCTTCGAATGCCACCCAAAAGCGAGTTTCGTATGTACTCATCAGTTATAGGATTACCTCTACTATCAAGTTCATCAGAAGAAAATCCATTTTTGTAGGATTTAAATGCTTTTTGAAAGAGTGGATGAATTTTATCTACTACACAGTAACTACAAGCCATCTCATATTTGCGAAGTGGATTATCGATTTTCCTTATTTTTTTTTTAGTAAAACTTTGACCTAAAGCAGCATTATTCAACCTTACACCTGACCAGGAACTTTCAGCTCGGAATACACTGTGCAAGAACTTCAGCTTATCACCCTTAAAGTATTTTATGTGCTCCATAAAGTTATCCTGAAGGACTCCCACCCATCTCTTGATAGCTGACTTCCTCCCAGCAGCAACTGTTGGATCTGGATGTTTAATAGCTTCCTGTAATTTTTTGGACATCGTAGCCCGAAGCTCTTTCTGTGTTGGCATTAACCCCGCCTGTTAAGTATTTATATAAAAAAGGTATTGTACAGATATTAGAATGGATTGCAATATTAAAATTACTAGAATAGAGGGTTTAATAAAAAAACGTTATGGCTAAAACTTCTTTTCTTGAATTTTCTTAATATAATCAACAGAAAACCCTGTTATTTCAGCAATAACATCAATAGAAACACCCGCCTTAAGTGAATTCTTTGCCACAGCAATTTTAGCCTGTTGTTCGCCCTCTTCCCTACCTTCCGCTCTGCCTTTTTGATGACCGATGAGGATGCCTTCTAGTCTGCCTTTTTCGTGTCCAACCCTAACACCTTCATCAAATTTTTGAGCGAAAGCAGCTACCTCATCCATTAAACGTTTTTTCCTTTGCTCATATGCTAGTAATTCTTCCTCCGACCAATTAAACTTATTCATCTCTTCATAAGCTCATTTTATTATTACATCACTACCAACTATTTTATCTAGGTCCTCTTCCCTTGTTTCTGCTGCATATCGAAAAAAATAACACCACTTTTCTACTATATTTTTTAATTGATCTTCTTTAGTCTTGGTAAACTTTGGTAATTCAATGAATACGAAGTAGAGATCCTTTAAATCATGCTCATTAGTATTTTCATCCCGAATAGTATGATTAGATTTATACTCAGCCTTATCTGGAAAAATAATACAATCAGCAACAGCTATAAAGATAATTTCCTTGAGGTTATGATAATCATCACCTTGATCTGCTTGACTTGAGTAAGCTTTAGCAGCATAATATTGGGCACGTT
>NZ_JAPQLJ010000011.1:0-21303 GCF_028982115.1 Wolbachia endosymbiont of Drosophila tsacasi
AAATTAAAAACAAGACGCCAACTACGTTGTTTTCTTGCTGTTTAATCTGCACAGATGAAGATAACTGAATACCTTCACTACCATGATAAGAGGGCTGGCGAGGCTTGTCAAGTAAGTTTTTTCGTTTCTACTTGGGTAACATCTTTGTGTTTTAGGCAACTGCCTTCGAAAACAGATGCCCCGAGTTATTTCAGATTTACTCACTTTCTTTCCCATGAATTCCCTTTGAAGTTGAATATTGAAAATTGACTGGAGAGTTGTGGATTACTTTGTATATGTCGTAACAAGCCATGGCGCTCTCAGCAAAACCATTTAGTATCAATTTTAGTTTGCCTGGATAAGTAGCTATATCTCCGATTGCATATATTCTATCTCTACTGGTTCTAAGTGTAGCTGGGTCGACAGTTATGCGGCCATGTTCTAACTCTATACCCCAACTGTTTATTGGCCCAAGATTCATTGACAATCCAAAAAATGGCAGCAAAAAATCAGCGGATATTTCTTTTTCTTCCTTAGAGGCAATATTTTTTACTATCACTGCGCTCAACTGCCCATTACCTCCTGCTAGTTCGTGTAATTGATATGGCACTACCAGTTCTATCTTTCCATTATTTTCAAGTGATTCTAATTTATTTCTAGTTTCAGGAGTGCAGCGAAATTCCTTTCTTCTATGTATCACATAAATTTTCTTTGCAACTTTAGAAAGTTCTACAGTCCAATCAGCTGCAGAATCACCCCCCCCTGCAATGACTATAGTTTTGTCCTGAAAATCAGAAATTTTATTTACACTGTAAAATACAGATTTATTTTCGTATTCTAATATACCACTTAAGGGTGGACGGTTAGGTTCAAACATTCCGTTACCTGCAGCAACAATAACAGCCTTACATTTTACCTCTGTGCCTGTGTTAGTTATGATAGTAAAGCTTTGATCACAGTTATTCGAAATCTTTTCCACTTTTTGACTTAAATGGTGAACAGGCTCAAATGGTGAAGCTTGCTCCATTAATTGCTCAATTAATTTTTGGGCAGTAATTACAGGATAACCAGGTATATCATATATTGGCTTTTCTGGGTAAAGAGCTGTGCATTGTCCTCCTGCTTGATCCAAAACATCTATTATATGACATCTCATATCAAGCATTCCCGCTTGAAAAGCAGTGAATATTCCAATAGGCCCTGCACCTATTATTACTATATCGGTTTTCATATTCAGATGGTAATCTATTTATAGATATTAGCTTTCTTCGCTAATAAGGTCAATTTACAAAGGGATGTATTTTTAAAAGATGTGGCTAGATTAGATAAGATTTCCAGCGTTATGAACCACATAGTCCAAACAAGCTCTAAAAATCAGCTAACATACCGGGATGCTGTGCGGACGGAATGGGATTCGAACCCATGGTACGCTCATCACGTACGTCAGTTTTCAAGACTGGTGCCTTAAACCGCTCGGCCATCCGTCCATTTCTTTTCTATCACAACATTTGATTTTAAGCAATCTATAAAAATCTTACTTACCTACACAAAAACTGCTAAACACACTATCTAATATTTCCTCAACATTAATAACCCCAATCACTGCACCAAGTTCAAATGCAGCAAGCCTTAAATCTTCAGATATCAACTCAATTGGATTATCGACATTAAAACGTTGTAAATGTTCCAGTGCTTTCTGCATGTGACTCCTATGTCTTTGCCGAGTAATCAAAGGAGTGTCTCTATCACGCCCAAATTTTTCCTCTGCCTTCTTTTTTATGAAAGAGGTCAATTTGTTTGTACCTATTCCCTTTAAAATAGAAATAGGTAGGAAATCTACACCGCCAATCAGTATATTTCTGTCATTAATTGCATCGTCAGCTTTGCTCAGAACAGAAATGGTGTCATTTTGGTCTGATGTCATGCAAGTAGCTGACACTGGAATCCAGCTATGAACATTGTTTTCAGCACACGTTTCTAGAATCCATTGTCTATTGCATAATTTGCAAGTATTTTTATATCTGGATCCCAGTGTCACGCACTGGGATGACACCGTTTGTTGATTACAATATTTGCATAGTTGTGTGTCAAGCACTGGTACGACAGATGGTATATTGCCTGTGGCTTGATAATTGACATCGTGTCGCTGTTCAAAAGGAAATAGTTCTATTCTTAAATCAGCTTCAAAAGACCTCTTTTTTGCTCGACTTATGCCTTCTGATTCTATCGGGTCTGAACTCTCACGAATTCCAGCAGTATCAGAGAGAATGATTGGGTATCCGCCAATGTCAATATGAGCTTCAAGCACGTCTCTTGTTGTGCCTGCATATTCAGAAACAATAGCAATATCACGCTTGGCTAAGAAATTAAACAGAGTTGATTTACCGACATTTGGTTCACCAGTTATTACAATATGTAAACCCTCACGCAACCTTTCGCCCCGTCTATTATCATTTAAATGCTCTTGTATCAACTGCACGAGAGATTGCACTTCATTATTAATTTTTTCCAATTCACTTTTTTCTGCCCAAATGTCCTCTGGAAAGTCTATATATGCTTCGATTTTGAATTGTATCGTTATTAATCTTTGCCTCCAATTGCTGTATAGTCTCTCCAATTCTCCAGATATCTGCTTAATCGCTTGTTTAGCTTGCATTTTCGTCTCAGCATCAATTAAGTCTGCAATCCCTTCTATTTGCGTTAAGTTAAATTTACCATTTAGAAAAGCCCTAAGTGAGAATTCTCCAGGCCTGGCCATAACAAAAATTTTTGATAATTCCTCCAAGATGATTTTTATGACTGCCTTGCTTCCATGCACTTGTAACTCTATAACGTTCTCGCCAGTGAAACTGTTTGGAGCAGGGAAATAGATGATTATTCCATTATCTATCAATTGATTGGAATCATCATATAGATCAACTAAAGTAGCAAATCTTGGTTTAATTTCTTTCTTAATATGAAAATGATTTAAAGCTTTAAGCGCGTAGTTGCCTGAAATTCTGATTACTGCAACTCCTGACTTACCCAATACGGTCGATAAGGCGAAAATAGTTTCATTTGTGTTTGTCATTATTTATATAAACTACTTAGCAATATTACACTTAAGAAACCAAAATACCTAATTTGAAAATATTCGAAATTTTTATCTATCTTGCTAGTTTATAGTAATATCATATTAATAAATACATTATATAAAAAACTGCAAAGGTTACTCAGGTGAAAATATTTATTTTGAAAACTGATAATATGATTTATAATTATCAACATAGGTTTTAAATATTTTATGCTCAAGAAATTAGCTTGGTATTGGTCTTTTGTAGAGTTAATTAAAGGGTTTGTTATTACATTAAAATATATGTTTAAGCCAAAGGTTACTTTGAGGTATCCTATGGAGAAGGGCCCTTTAAGTCCAAGATTTCGTGGTGAGCATGCGTTGCGTAGGTATCCAAACGGTGAAGAACGATGCATAGCTTGTAAATTATGTGAAGTTATCTGCCCTGCTCAAGCAATAGTTATTGAAGCAGAGGAAAGAGAAGACGGTAGTCGTCGCACCACGCGCTATGATATTGATATGACAAAATGCATATACTGCGGACTTTGCCAAGAGGCATGTCCAGTTGATGCGATTGTGGAGGGTCCTAACTTTGAATTTGCTACTGAAACAAGAGAGGAGCTAATGTACAATAAAGAAAAGTTATTGCGTAATGGTGAAGTTTGGGAAGACGCAATTGCACTCAGGTTAAAAAAGAATAGACCGTATTATTAACTAGGTATGTCAACAATTAAAATTTCTTACAGCAAGTATGTAATAGATCTTTTGTACAACTGTTATTTAAGTGAAAGATCAGTAGCTCACCTTTTGGTGTCATTCCAGTGCGTGACGCTGGAATCTAGAAAAAAAAGAAACATGGATTCCAGTGTCACGCACTGGGATGACAAAAGGTATGATAAATGATTAAAGTTACTTTTTCAACCGAACAAAAAGTAAAAGGATACAGTGGTAGAGTCACTAGCTTTGATATATTACAACCGGATGCTTTGAAAGAAGCAGTTGCATTGAAAGTAAACGGTGAGTTGTATGATCTCTCACGTAAAATTGAATCTGATGCAGAGATAGAGGTGATACAACTGAGTGACGAAGCGGGTTTAGATATAATAAGGCATGATGCTGCTCACATAATGGCGCAGGCAGTGAAAGAGCTATTTCCTAGTACTCAGATTACTATCGGCCCAACAATTCAGGACGGTTTTTACTATGACTTTGCTACAAGTCGTGCCTTTACTACGGACGATCTTACCGCAATAGAAAAGAGAATGAAAGAGATTGTAAAAAGTAACCACAGATTTGTTCGAGAGGTTTGGACTCGCGAACAGGCAATTGATTTCTTTAGTGGTATAGGCGAAAAATATAAGGTTGATATTATCTCATCCATACCAGAGAGTGAAAACCTAACTGTTTATAGACAGGGCGATTTTGTTGACTTGTGCCGCGGGCCGCACTCACCATCAACCGGTAGAGCCAAAGCATTTAAACTTATGAAGGTTGCAGGGGCATACTGGCGTGGTAATTCCAAGGGCCAGGCGTTGCAGCGAATATATGGCACTGCATGGAGAAATAAGGATGAACTAAACACTTATCTTGAGCGTCTCAAAGAAGCAGAGAAACGCGATCACCGCAAAATTGCTAAGGATATGGACTTATTTCACATTCAAGAGGAAGCTGTCGGGCAGGTTTTTTGGCATGAACAAGGATATATTTTATATAATGTTCTTGAATCTTATATAAGGAAAAAATTAATAAATAATGGCTATTTTGAAGTGAAAACTCCTATTTTAGTAAGTAAGGAGCTGTGGGAGAAATCTGGACATTGGGATAAGTTTCGCGAAAATATGTTTATTGTTGATGAGCTTGAGAGTAAAAAGCTAGCAATAAAACCCATGAATTGCCCCTGTCATGTGCAGATTTTTAATTCTCACACCAGAAGCTATCGTGATTTACCGATACGTATGGCAGAGTTTGGCACATGCCATAGAAATGAAAGCTCAGGTTCATTGCACGGACTGATGCGAGTGCGTGGTTTTACGCAAGACGATGCACACATTTTTTGTATGGAAGAACAAGTGAATTCTGAGACTATAAAGTTTTGTGACCTTTTAAAAGAAGTATATTCAGAGCTTGGGTTCAATGAAATTTCTGTGAAATTTTCAGACCGTCCAGATGTTAAGGCAGGGGATGATGAAGTGTGGGATAGAGCTGAAAAAGCGCTGCTTGAAGCCGTTAAAGAAGCGGGCTTGAGTTATAAACTTAACCCTGGTGAAGGTGCATTTTATGGTCCAAAATTAGAGTTCGTTTTGAAAGACGCAATAGGCAGAAATTGGCAATGTGGAACATTACAAGTTGATTTCATTTTACTAGAACGTCTGGGAGCTTTTTATATAGGGGCAGATGGGCACAAGCATCACCCTGTCATGTTACATAGGGCAATTCTTGGGACTTTTGAGCGTTTTATTGGAATTTTAATAGAGCATTATGCAGGAAAATTTCCAGTTTGGCTTGCTCCAACGCAACTTGCTATTCTGACCATTACAAATGAAGCTGACGGTTACGCCACAGAAATTAGCAATATTTTAAAAGAACAAGGTGTGAGAGTCAAGACTGATTTGACCAATGAAAAAATTAGTTATAAGATACGTTTGCATAGTTCAAACAAGGTTCCTATATTGTGGATTGTAGGCAAAAATGAAGTTACAAGTAAAACTGTGTCAGTGAGAAATTTAGGATCAGAAAGACAGGAGTCTTTTTCTTTGGAAAAGGCTACTGAATCGCTGTTAAAAAGTATTAATTTGAATTAAGGGAGTTAAAGTTTGCAAGTTAAAAAGAACAATAAAAACAGAATTAATGAATTCATCACAGCTAAGGAGGTACGCTTAGTTGATCATAGTGGTGAAATGGTCGGAATCGTGCAAATAGAACGAGCTTTGGAATTTGCACAGGGTGTTGGTTTAGACTTGGTGGAAATTGCACCTGATTCAACCCCTCCAGTATGTAAAATTCTGAATTATAGCAAACAAAAGTATGATATAAAAAAGAAAGCAAGTGAAGCAAAAAAGAAACAAAAAACATTAACTATAAAAGAAATTAAACTGGGTCCTAATATTGGTGATCACGACTACGAAACAAAATTGCGTCAAGCAAGAGACTTACTTGCTCACGGACATAAAATCAAAGTTACAATGAGATTTAAGGGCAGAGAGCTTATAAACACTGAAGTCGGACTGCAAAAATTAGAACGGCTAATTAGAGACACTGAAGATATTGCAAAGGTAGAATTGGCACCTAAAAGAGAAGGGAATCAATATTTTTTAGCTCTGGTTGCTAAGTAGCAAAACGGCTTAAGAAGTATAAGTAGAGTTAAACTATCGCTCTCTCTTTGATAACATGGCGAAAATGTCTTATTAATCCTTGAATCGGCCAAGCTGCAGCATCACCAAGTGCGCAAATTGTATGTCCTTCTATTTTAGTTGTAAGGTCAAGCAGCTTATCTACTTCATCAGGCTTAATATTTCCTGCTACCATCCTCCTCATAATCCTCCACATCCATCCAGTGCCTTCACGGCACGGTGTGCATTGTCCACAGGACTCATGCATGTAAAAGTGTGATAACCTCTCTATTGCAGCTATTATATCAGTTGATTTATTCATCACTATTACAGCAGCAGTACCAAGCCCTGATTGTGCAGCTTTTAATGAATCAAAATCCATTTCAATAGTATTACATATAGATTTTGGAATTAATGGCACTGAAGACCCACCAGGTATTACAGCAAGTAAATTATCCCAACCTCCTCGCACTCCACCTGCATACTTTTCAATCAATTCACGTAGTGGAATTCCGAGCTCTTCTTCAACATTACACGGGTTGTTTACGTGCCCTGAAATACAAAAGACCTTGGTACCAGTATTATTTGGTTTGCCAAGAGATGCAAACCATTCTCCTCCGCGATTTAGAATATCTGGAACCATAGCTATAGTTTCAACGTTGTTTATTGTGGTTGGGCAGCCAAAAAGCCCAACACCTGCAGGAAATGGAGGTTTCATGCGAGGAAAGCCCTTTTTTCCTTCAATTGATTCGAGTTGAGCTGTTTCTTCCCCACATATGTAAGCTCCTGCACCCCTATGGATAAACACATCAAGATCATAGCCTGATTTGCAGGCATTTTTTCCAATTAAGTTTTCTTTATAGGCTTCCTCAAGTGCTTTTTTTAGAACTAAATATTCATTATAAAATTCACCCCTGATATAAATATACGCAACTGATGCGCTGATCGCTTTGCCGGCCAGGAGAATTCCCTCAAGTAACTTATGTGGCTCATATCGTAATATATCTCTATCTTTACATGTACCAGGTTCTGACTCATCTGCATTGACTACTAAATATGCTTTTGGAAGATTTTTAGGCATAAAGCTCCACTTAAGGCCGGTGGAAAATCCTGCACCCCCTCGACCTCTCAAGCCAGATTTCTTTACTTCATCAGTGATTTTTTCTGATCCTAAATCCAGTAACTCCTTTGTTTTTTGCCAGCTACCACGTTTTTTTGCACCCTTAAGTAGTGGAGTTTCTTTACCATTTAGGTTGGTGAATATTTTATCTTGTTCTTTTAGCATGTTTTTCAAAATTTGTGAGTGATCCCGACGCGGTTCGAACGCGTGACATCCTGATTAAAAGTCAGGTGCTCTACCGGCTGAGCTACGGGACCATTTCATTTTTCAGCTATACTAAACAGTAATATAGTTTTTATCCGTTTTAATCAAACTAAAATTTTCATGTGTGATTAAATAAATTATATAATATACTGCGTTAGTAGTTAAAAAATCTATAGATAGTTTAAAAATTTTTTAAAGGAAAACTTCTTGTTAATTTTCAATTCACAGATTTATTTGGATGGTGTGAAGTATAACGCTAAGGAGACAAGAAAAATAGAAAACTGTATATACCCTACAGAATTTGTGCACTATTATAATGCTTAGCAATAGCCTATAGCTAACACGTTATACCGCCTCAGCATATAGCTAACCCAAGAAAGGTTTTCCTACATCATACCGCCGCGGTATCTCTAGATCCCGCTAACAAGCAGCGGGATGACGAATTTTTGTTTTTCAAATTATCGGTAAATCTAAGTCACTTTAGCTATAGATTCCGCTAACACGTAGCGGAATGACGGTTTTTCAAATTGTCAGTAAATCTAAGTCAGTTTAGCTATAACAGATAAATATTTCTTGCATTTCAGCCTGAGTGATTTATGCTTTAAGCAAGAATTGGGGGCATAGCTCAGCTGGTAGAGCATCTGTTTTGCACGCAGAAGGTCAGCGGTTCGATCCCGCTTGCCTCCACCAGTCTATATTAGCTCTAGCACGCCACAAAACTTGTCAAAACAGCTTATTTTAATCTAGGAGTGTTTTATACTAGTTTCCTAAAAAATCCCTCTTTCTGTAACTTTTCTTTATGCAAGTAATGTTTTTTATTATAATTCTGATATATACTAACTTAACAATAAATTAATCAATAAATGTTAGAATACTAACAATTAATTTATTGGTAATGCCTATGAGTGGAAAGAAACATGTTTTTAAGATGGTACCTGGGAAAAAATTGCTCAACGCAACCAAATGGAAGATATTGCAAGATCAGGTGGACAACAATGAGATGCCTGAAGATCAAGTGGATAGCAAAGGGCTAACTTGGAATAAGCTTGCTAAAGTTGGGTTCATACCACTGGATGATGAAAGTGATATAGCACTAGATTTACCTATAAAATTTTGTGGTCCTAAGGGGAGTGCAAGACTTGTTTCCTGTGTACAGGAAGGTGAAAAAGATTTGGCAGGAGAAAATTATTATTGTGATAATAATCAAGATCTATTAACAAATTGTAAGGTTTCTATTGGGAAAAATTTGAGACATGTTGAACTAGATTATGTAAATAATCCGTATTCCTTTGCATATATCAATGACCAACTAATGAAGTTATCACTGACCAAGCAAGCTATAGAAACTTTTTCTGCTGACATAAAAAGCAGTCGGATTTTCCTTGATGTACAACCAGTGGAATATCAATATGTAACATGGGAAGAGTCAAATAACGATAAATATTATTTCTCAGATGATCAAGGAAATATTATCGATTCACTTGACAATAAGGCACTTCAATATATTAAATTGTACAGCAAGGAACAAACAATCAAGGATATAATATCATCTAATATACTAGAAGACATAAATACGTTTACCAAAGTTCTTGTTGAAAGCCTAACGGATGAGCAACTAAAGATTTTTGCCAACACTCTTAGTAATGAGCAACTCCGAGCTTTAGTGGATCATTTAACCAACCACCAATTACAAACTCTCGCTCAGGAATTAAATCCAGAAAAATTAAAAATAGTTGTTCCTATTTTAAATGATGCTCAGCTTGAAGCTCTAGTTAGAGACTTAAACCCAGAGCAGGTAAAGGAAATTCTGCCTCACTTAAAGACAGATCAGTTTAAAGCACTTATTAAAACTTTAAGTGATGAGCAATTTACAGTGCTTGCAAAAGACTTGGCTGAACACCACTTGACGATACTCTCCAAAGAATTGGGAGGTAATCAGTTAAAAGCTTTAGTAAATAACCTGCAGGAAGATCAACTGAAAGACTTAGTTAATAAACTCGACCATAAGAAACTCGAAGCAATAGCTCAGGACTTAACTGATCCTAATAGGATTCAAACTATTATTAAGTCTTTAGCTGACAATTCAGGTAAACTTCAAGCCTTTGCTCGCAATTTGTCTAATGAACAGTTTAAAGCACTTTTGGATAACATAGATGCAAATGAGCTTAAAGACATCATTCACAAACTGCCTTATGAGAAAGTAACGGCTGTGATTGGTGATCTCAGCAATCAAGATCAGTCTAAAGCTATTATTGATGCATTAAAAGGGAAACTTGAAGAACAAAATGAAAAGCTAAAAGAGGTTTATGAGAAGCTAGAAGAACTTCTACCTCCACCTGTATACAGCGAAGCGTTGGAAAGTTTGCGTTCATCACCCCGTATTTCCCAAGATACTAACATTGAATTTATAGCAGTCGAAGAATATGCTTACCATGAATCTGAGTACTTGTAAGCCAGTGCTTACGAGTTTGGAAAAAGGTTGTCTGATGTGCGTAGCAGCTAGTTTAAATTATTAATAATGTTATGGAGGTAACTCATATGAAAACAGATAAAAGTCTACAAAACAATGTACAAGGTTTTGCAACAGAAAATAATGAGCAAAAAGTTAATACCATTGGGCCTTTCAAGCTAAAAAGCCAGGGGAAAGACTTCACGGAGCAACAACTAACAAAAACTATAGTAGGTGCTCATGCTCAAAATGTTATTGATGAGATGGTCGATAGTATAAATCAAAACCTCATTGGTAAGTTAAATACGATATTAACAGATGAAGAGAAAAAAGTTACAAAACTAATTAAAGATGTTGGTGATCAAAAGAGTGGTTTAGTAAAAGATCTCAGTGATTTAAAACAAGCTTTAGACGATATTGCTCCTCCACCAGCATCTCCTCCATTATTCCATGTTACTGGCGAGGAGAACGGATTGCTTTAATAAAAAAGGTAACAGCTTGCTAGCAGGCTGTTACTCTCTCTACATATCGTTTCAATACAACTGAATTAGGGAATCTATTTTAAAACTTCGGCATATAATTCTCATCATGTTTTGCAAACACCGTGTCTGCAAGAAAGGTACTATTATCAAACATTTTACCTTGCACAACAACACCACTTTTTTCTGAAAACATTGGTGGAAGTATCCCCTGATATTTTACCGTGACGCTTTTATTAAAATCTGTCATTTGAAAAATCACTTCACTTTCGTTGCGTATCACGCTATTTTCAACAACCATTCCACCAACACGGATTGGCTTTTGACTACTTGGTAAAACTATTGCCTCACTTACTGTATAGAAAAATGAGATATTTTCTTTGAGCGTTGTTAAAATAAAAAAGACTATGCAGCTTAAAAAGCAGAAAATTCCTGAAGTTATAAGTAATCGCTTATGTTTTTTCTTCATTATTATCTTTCAGGCTTTCTAGAATTTTTTTACTTTTAGTATAGCAAGAAATGGTGAAAATCAGTTCTCCGGCAATCAACGTAAAACTAATAAGGTAAGCAAAAATTACATATGTATTCATAATGCATTGTCAATAAATAACTCACCTGCATCAAAATAAATTAAGCTTCCATCCTTTTGCTGCAACACCAATTTACCACTGTTATCTATATCAGCAAAAATTCCTCCATACAATTTGTCAGCTAACTTTACACTGATTTGCTCATTCATTTTGAATGCTTTTTTTAACCACATTTCTCTTATAGCATAAAACCCATCAAATAGCCATTGCTTTCTTAGCTTATTAAAATTTATTATTAATTCCTTTAACAGATCCATGTTAGACATAGACTCACCATAATTGCTAATGCACGTTGTTCCTGGAAGTGGTGCATGATTGACATTAATTCCAATTCCTACAATAAGCCAATTCAAATTGGATCTTTTTTCAAGCAATATTCCACTTATTTTCTTGCCATCGATTAGAATGTCATTTGGCCATTTATGTTGAATGTTACTATCATTCATAAATGACAGTAAAGTATTCCCTACAGCAAGAGCAGTCACAAAAGTCAATTCTGTTAATTTGCTGATGTCTTTAACTTGACTCGTTAAGCTTACTGTTATCCCAGTACCATCCGATGTTATCCCAGTGCTTGACACTGGGATCCATGCTTCTTGATTCCTAGATTCCAGCGTCACGCGCTGGAATGACACCGAAAGCGGGCTTTTATCGAGATAATTGTTAAAGAGGTTTACTACCAAACTTGCATAAAAATTACCCTCGGGAGAAATCCAGCTTTTTCTAGTGCGCCCTCTACCCTCTGTTTGTTTGTCGGCAATAATGACGGTTTCATTTGATATTCCTTTATCAATTAAATCCAACGCTTCTGTATTAGTGCTTGAAACTTCTTTGTAATGATGAATATAAAAGCCCTCAGGGATCACTTTACTAAGCCTTTAGTTACCAGGTGAATTAATGAGTATAAGTTCTCTACATATACAAAAAGAATAATATTGATTAATGAGACTGCTGAAGTGATGATGAATAAACCCTTGCAATAGGTGGTTTTATTACTGCTAGTCTTATCAAAATATATAGCTTTTATAATATTTAGATAATAGTAACACGATACAACACTCGCCACCACAAGGGTCAAAGACAGGCTGATAAAGCCAGAATTTATTAAACTTTTGAATATAAAAAATTTAGCGATAAAACTTGCAAGTGGAGGTATTCCCGACATCGAAAGCAATAGTACAGAAAGATGAAATGCTAAAACTGGGCATTTTTTCCCTATACCAGATAAATTTGCAATATCACAATCGTCATCATCAATTTGTACGAGATATGAGAATAGCCCTATGCTTGTGATGATATATATCACCAGATACATTAAGGCACTATCTGTTCCTGCTTGTATAAAAATAGAAAGTGAAGCAAATATAAAACCAATGTGACCAATTGAACTGTAAGCAAGCAGCCTTTTTAAGTTTTGCTGACGCAATGCCCCAAAAGCTGAGATAAGCACAGACAATGCTGAAACGTACAAGAAAATAGGCTGAACATAACTTTTTACATTTACTAACTCTTCATTCATTAATCGAATTAAAAATGTTACAAGTGCAGCTTTTGGGGCCGTAGAAAAAAACGCAGTTACTATGGTAGGTGCACCTTGATAGACATCTGGAGCCCACATATGAAAAGGAGCAATAGCAAGCTTGAAACACAAACCAATAAGGATAAAAACTAACCCAAAAACTATTCCATAAGTTATCTGATGGTTTTGCAAGAATGAACCGAGCTCAGAAAAATTGACTTGTCCTGTATATCCATAAAGCAGCGACATTCCATATAGCATAATGCAGGAAGATAGTGCACTAAGTGTAAAATATTTCACTCCTGCTTCACATGAATAAGCTGAATCTTTATTAAAGCTCGCAAGAACATATAAAGATATACTCATCAACTCAAAAGCTAAGTAAAAAGAAATCAGACTATTTGCTGAAACTAAAGTTATCATGCCAAATAGCGCAAAAAGAATCAGTATTGAAAATTCATATTTATAGTCATATTTTGATAAATTCAGCATCAAAAGTATTAAAATTCCTGTGCTGAGAATTAACCCTTGGGCTGACCTGATGTATAAATTGAGTTTTAACAACGAATTAAAGAGGAAAATTTCATTGTTTTCTGCCGAAATAATTAAAATAATTAAAGTTATCACTGTGCAGCCAAGTGCTAATAAGTTGATAGTTCGGCGGTTAAATATAATTCCAAGCAGTAGCAACACTAACGAGGAGCTAATAGAGAACGTTTCCGGCAATATTTGTATATAATTCATGGCGCATTATATTTGACTAACAAATTTGCCATACATGGCTTCAAATAATTCAGTGCAAGGGTTGGGTAGAATCCAAGCAAAATAACAAACACTGCAAGCAGAATTAAGACAGAAAATTCTATGCTATCCAAGCGATTATTTAATAATTTAGAATAGCTAACTCCCCATATTATTTGCTTACATAAATTCAGCATATAAACTGCGCTTAAAATAGTGCCAAGTGCGATAAATCCTGTAAAAAACCCTATGCTCTTAAACATTCCAACCATAGCCAAAAACTCACCTATGAATCCAGATGTTCCAGGTAGCCCTATTGAAGCCATTGAAAATAAAATGAACATAAAACCAAATTTTGGTATTGTGTTTACTATGCCAAAATACTTTGCAATTTCCAAAGTTCCAGTTCGAATATATAGCATTCCAACACACAAAAATAAAGCAGCAGAAATAAGGCCATGACTAATCATTTGAAATATGCTACCCAGTACTCCTTCCTCACAAAATGAAAAGAGGCCAGCGGTAACGATCCCCATATGTGCTATTGAAGAATAAGCTATTAACTTCTTTATATCATCTTGAGCAAACGCAACTAGAGAAGCATATATCACCGCAATAATGCTCAGCACAACAACGAAATTTGAAAAATACAAACTTGCCTGAGGAAGCATTGGAATAGAAAACCTTAAAAATCCATATCCCCCCATTTTAATAAGCAAGCCAGCTAAAATCACAGATCCAGAAGTTGGTGATTGCACATGCGCATCAGGAAGCCAAGTGTGAAATGGAAACATAGGTACTTTTATTGCAAAAGAAATAAAAAATGCAATCCACAGCAATGACTGCACTTCAAGATCAAGGCTTGGCACTAATGTAGCTAATTTTTGTATACTAAACGTTCCAAAAACACTATAGATGTATATCAACCCAAGTAGAAATAATAATGAGCCAGTTAATGTATAAAGAAATAACTTAAACGTCGCATATATCCTTTGCTTCCCTCCCCAAATGCCAATAATAAAGAACATTGGTATTAAGACAGCTTCAAAAAACACATAAAAGCTTATAGCATTCAGTGAAACGAAAAAACCGACTACAAAACTCTCAAGCAGTAGAAATAATGCCATATAGGCTTTTAGGGTCGTATAACTCATTTTGCAATTATAGAGCATACACATAGCAAACAAGAAGGTCGTAAGTAGAAGGAAAAGCAACGATATTCCATCCACCCCTATTCCAATATCTCTTACTGGATAGCTGACAAACTGAAAGTCCGCATTGTTATAATCAAATTCTATACAAGCTACAATGCTAAGCAAGAATGGAAGTACAGCAAAAAATAGGGCAAGGAATCTTAGGTGTATAGATTGATGATTAATCCTGATCGAGGATAAAATCAACGCTCCTATCAGTGGAAGCAAGAATATACTAAGTAACAACACCTTCTATTTAATTCCAATAATATATAAAGCACCGATTATTAAAGTAACAAACATAATAAATGCATAATCAAATATATAACCAGTTTGTAACTTTATAGAACTTTTTGAACATTCATTAACCAACCTTACAACACCATTTGGTCCAAATGAATCAATAGCCTTAACATCAAACTTCCATAGAAGCCTAGATATAAACCTTATCGGTGCAATTATAACAAACTCATACACCTCATCAAAGCACCATTTATTCTGCAAAAACTTAAGTAAAAATTTACTCTTAATTTGCCTAATTACTTGATATTGGTAAATCAGGTATGCAAGAGCTATTCCACTTAGGCTCGCTAAGGTTGGCAGCAGTTTTATAAAGAAATTATGAACTCCATGCTCATCAATCACCATTAAACTTGATTTCCAAAACGCATTACTAGTTATGTTCAAAATATTTGCTCCCCACACTCCAGAAAATACCGATCCAAAAGCAAGTATCAGTAATGGTATAAGCATAATCTTTGGTGCTTCATGTATATTAATTTTACTTTGTTTTTGGCCATGGAACACAAGAAGCAATAACCTCCAAGAGTAAAACGCTGTGAAGAATGCAACAACTAAGCTTATTACAAAAGCAAAGCTATCCGTGCTATAAGCATGTTCAATTATCAAATCCTTTGAGTAAAAACCTGCAAATGGAAATATTCCAGAAAGCGCAAGAGACCCAATCCACATGAGAGCGTAAGTGCAAGGGATTTTCTTCCAGCAATTTCCCATTTTCTGAATGTTTTGCTTATGATGCATTGCATGAATTACATTGCCAGCACCAAGAAATAGTAGAGCTTTAAAAAAAGCGTGTGTCATTAAATGAAAAATAGCAACATTGTAAGCAGAAAGCCCACATGCCATAAACATATAACCAAGTTGACTGCAGGTTGAATAAGCAATTATTTTTTTTATATCATTCTGAGTAATTGCAACGGTGGCTGCAAAAAAAGCAGTAAGTGCACCAACGATAACTATTAATTCTCGTGCCACATTTGATAACTCAAACAATGGAGAACATTTTGCTATTAAAAATATACCTGCTGTTACCATCGTTGCTGCATGAATGAGTGCAGAAACAGGGGTTGGCCCTTCCATTGCATCTGGCAACCAAACATGTAACCCAAGCTGTGCAGATTTACCCATACAGCCAATAAAAAGTAATATGCATATTATATGAATTATTTTAAATTCACAGCAGAATGCTCTAATGTTCTGCGCGCCAAGAAGATCAGCTGTGTCAAAAACTTCAGTAAATTTCAAAGAGTGAAATGTATAATAAATGAAAAAGATCCCAATCAATAGTGCAAAATCTCCTACCCTATTCACAACAAATGCTTTAATTGCTGCATTATTTGCAGAATATTTTTGGAACCAAAATCCTATGAGTAAATAAGAACATAGGCCAACCCCTTCCCAGCCAAAAAAAAGCTGCACGAAATTATCGCTCACCACCAGGACAATCATGCAAAACGTAAACAGCGATAGGTAAGAAAAAAACCTCGACTTCCCTTTATCATGTTCCATATAACCGATAGAGTAGAGGTGGACTACTAGTGAAACAGTGGTAATAACAATAAGCATTAAGGATGAGAGAGCATCCACACTAATTGCCCAATTTACTTTTAATACACTTAATGAAAATAGAGGAAATAAACTCAAGTGATAATTTTCAGAGAAGGTGAGAAAAACATACCAAGATAAAACTGCAGATATTCCAATCCCTGACGTTGTAACTAACTGACTTTTTCTAAAAAGTGCTGCAAATAGCGAACCAAAGAGTGGCAAAAATACTATTAATTTCAGTATATCCATCATACTTTCATTCTTTCATTAAATTTGCTTGTTCAACGTCTATATTGCCACGGCTTCTATAATATACAACCAATATTGCAAGCCCAACTCCTGACTCTGCTGCCGCAACAATCAACACAAACATCACAAAAATTTGCCCAACTATATCATTCATAAAGGCAGAAAAAGCAACTAAATTGATGTTAATCGCCAGCAATAATATTTCTATTGATAATAATATATTGATTATGCTCTTACGGTTAATGAAAATACCGCACACTCCAATAGTGAACAAAATAGCAGCAACTATCAAAAAATGATTTAATCCTATTTCCATTCTACTCCTTTTCCAAATTTAGCCTTAACCAATTTTACAGATGAAGATTGTGTCAATTGCTTTAATACATTCTGTTTTTTAACTTCTTTTTTCTTGTCCTGCAAAGTAAGAGCAATTGCACCGACAATTGCAACAAGTAGCAAAATTCCAGAAAGATGAAAAGCGTACATGTAGTCAGTGTAGAGCAAATTACCGATAGCTTTCACGTTATTAGTATTATAGTTTATAACATTGCTTATATTTGGTGCTGAGCTGCGGATTACAAAGCTGATGACTAGAAAAAACACAACACATAATATAGCACTAAGAGTGAAATGCTTTGCAAAACCCTGGCGCAACCTTATGTAGTCAATATCGAGCATCATAACTACAAAGAGAAACAACACCGCAACCGCACCGATGTATACTATCAGCACCATCATAGCAATGAATTCAGCTCCAAGGAGAATGAAAAGCACTGCAGAATTAACGAAGGTAAAAATTAAAAATAATACTGCATGCACAGGATTTCTTACGCTAATCACACAAACAGCAGATAAAATGCTAAGAATTGCAAAAAAATAAAAGAAAAAAGCCATTGATACTTTAACTGCAACAATAGTTACTAATTTAAAGTGACTATTGTTGTAAAGTCAATATTATATTAAACGCTTGAAAACATTGCACTTTCAGCTCCATTTTAAATTATTATATAGAGTATTTTCTCAGTAATGCAATAAACGCTCTTGATGATTTTAATTTATTAACATATAATATATGTATATTAATAATCAGCGGTAGCTCAAAATGTACAACATATTTGGTTATTTAAAAAGCAACAATAGTTCTAACGCACAAAGTAGCAGACTAGATGGAGAAAGTTATCAATACACCACAAGAGACTATATGACAATTTACTTTAATAACACACTAGCAAGTTTCATTAGATCATTGAGAGAATTTAAAGAAAAAGCGTATGGATTTATGTATGATATTGGAACTTGGTTGAAAGAAACATATGAAAATCTTACTGAACGACCTGCAACGCATAATCACTATACCCCAAAAGAAAAATCCCTTGTTGAAGTTGAAGAAATAGAAATGAAAGAACTAAACCATACATATAAGCCATTCCAAACTCCACCTATCCACCCAACAAGCAGAAGTTCTGGTACCAACACCTCAAATCAAGTTGTTGTTACTCAGCATACACTTGAAACTACCCCAACAAGATAGATCTACGCTTAAATATGTAGTACTTGAGTGAAGCATTCTTTAACTGTTCTATTCAATAAAACCTTTACAATATTTCGATCATAGGTTTAACTTTACGAAGTTATAATCTATAGGGCTGCAAATGAACGATTATCTCTCACTGCTAAATCCAGAACAACAATCAGCTGTAACTAACGTAGATGGACCGGTTTTAATATTGGCAGGAGCAGGAACGGGAAAAACAAGAACGATTACTTCAAGAATAGCACACATAATTAGAAACGGTCATGCTTATTCTGATGAAATATTAGCTGTTACATTCACAAACAAAGCAGCAAATGAGATGGTATCAAGGGTACTTGAGCTAACAGGCACAAACATACCATGGCTTGGCACTTTCCATGCAATTGCAGCAAAAATTCTACGTTATCATGCTGAAGTCGTGGGGCTAAATTCCAATTTTACAATCATTGGTGTGGATGACCAATTACAGGTAATAAAAAATATTATTAATGAAATAAGCCCTGATTACCTACCAGAAAAATGTAAGACCATTATGAATATTATTCAGCAATGGAAAGAGAAATGCTTATTGCCATCTGAAGTGGAAGATATTCAATCATTTAGGCCAGTGTACGTAACTGCACTCAAAGTCTATCACCAGTATCAGGAAAGGTTAAAATTCCTTAACTCTGTCGATTTTGGTGACTTGTTGCTATATAACATACAACTCTTTAATCAAAAGATCGAAGTTCTGTCCTACTACCAAAACAAGTTTAAATATGTCATGGTAGATGAATATCAAGATACAAATGCGATACAATATCTTTGGCTAAAATACCTTGCAAAAGAGCACTCAAACATTTGCTGTGTAGGAGATGATGACCAGTCGATATATAGTTGGCGTGGTGCAGAAGTTGAAAATATTTTGAAATTTTCCGATGATTTTAAAAATGCAAAAACCGTTAAACTAGAGTGTAACTACAGATCAACATCCCACATACTTGCAACTGCGTCATATGTTATCAATCACAATAAGACTCGCTTAGAAAAAAAATTGTGGACAATAAACGTTGAAGGGGAAAAGGTAAATCTAATAAAATTATGGGACGGAAAAGCTGAAGCAAGGTTCATAAGCGAACAGATATTAAAGCTCAATAAATACAGATTTAGTGACATTGCAGTGCTGGTAAGGGCGACTTTTCAGACTAGAGTTCTGGAAGAGTATTTTATAAAATATTCAATTCCCTACAAGATTATAAGTGGTGTAAAATTCTATGAACGTCAGGAAGTCAGGGATATAATTGCATATTTAAGACTCGTTACAAACAATAACGATGATTTAGCTTTCGAAAGGATCATAAATCGGCCAAAAAGAAGCATAGGAGCTACAACTCTAAAGAAAATATACACGACTGCTCAGGATAACAAAATTTCTTTTTTTGAGGCAGCAAAAATATTAGTTAATAGTAATCAAGTAACCGAAAGAATTAAACTCTCACTAAATGATTTTTTAAATAAAATTAAAGCTTGGGAAGAGATAGTAAGCGTAAAACCACTGCATGAATTCGTTAAAATCGTAGCAAACCAATCAGGGTATATTGAAATGCTTGAAAATGAGGAGGTAACAGGCTTAGCACGAATAGAAAATGTTAAGGAGCTCATCTCATCTTTAAAAAATTTCGATAATGCCACAACTTTTTTGGAGCATATAAGTCTAGTGATGGAAGTGGATAATATGAATAACGATGACACCGTATATGTTATGACTCTTCATGCAGCCAAAGGACTTGAATTCCCGTGCGTGTTTCTACCTGGTTGGGAAGAGGGATTATTTCCTCATCAAAGATCTTTTGAAGATAAAAGTGGTAAAGCTTTAGAAGAAGAAAGGAGACTTGCATATGTTGGCATAACCAGGGCAAAGGAAAGGTTAATCATTTCATGTGCAGATAGGAGGGAAATTAACAACCAGTGGCAACCGATGCACACTTCTCGGTTCATTAAAGAATTGCCAAGAGAAAATGTTGAGGTAATCAAGAGTAACGCCTACTGTTGAAGCTATAACTGCAGATAAACATATCTTACAAATCTGAATTACTTCAACTATATGTGTAACCAGACTGCATTCTGTGATTTTTAGCAAAGCACGATCTTTCATTTGAGCTTTCTTCAATTTAAAATAAATACAGAAACTAGCTATCTTCAAAAATATGGTTGAATAATTGTTAATATTTTAAGCATTTTTGCCATGGCTCTTTCAAAATTTCTCGATCCTCGGAATGATTTGTATTTCAAAAAAATCTTTGGAACGGAAAAAAATAAGAATATCCTGATCCACTTTTTGAACGATATTTTAGGGTTTACTGAGATAAATGCAATACAAGAAGTTGAGTTTCTTAGCACTATTATGGATCCCGAAGTTGCCTCTGATAAACAAAGTATTGTTGATGTTCTCTGCAAGGATTCTCACGGAAATAGATATATAGCAGAAATGCAGCTCGCTAGAGACAAGGGCTTCGAAAAACGCGCTCAATTATATGCCGCTAAAGCCTACTCAAGACAATTAGATAAATCTGGCAACTACATTGATTTAAAGAAAGTCTTCTTTATTGCTATATCAAATTGTAACTTACTTCCTGAAGAAATTGATTATATCTCTACTCATAATATACGTGATATAAAAACTAACGGCCATTACTTAAAAGATTTTCAATTTATCTTTATAGAATTACCAAAATTTTCAAAAAGCAAAGTAGAGCAGTTAGAAAGTATAGTAGAAAGGTGGTGTTTCTTTTTTAAATACGCAGAAGAAACAACAGAAGAGGACTTAAAAGAGATAGCAGAAAAAGCGCCAATAATAAAGCTAGCATATGATGAATTAGACAAGTTTCGTTGGGACGAAAAAGATTTAGTAGCTTACGAAGAAAGAATAATGGATCTATGCAAAGAAGAAGCCATTCTTGAATACAGACTTGATCTTGCTGAAGAGAAAGGTATACAAAAAGGTATAGAGAAAGGAAAAATTGAAGGGAAAATTGAAG